>CBDUCU010000094.1:0-10533 GCA_965365725.1 uncultured bacterium
GGGCGCAGTCGTCCACGCCGTAAAAGCATCTGCATACTTGGCAATGTCTGCGTTGGCGGCAATCGCTTCCGCAGTTGCGCCCGTGCCCAAAGCATCGACAACCTTTTGATATCCGCGCGAGGCCGACAGAAAATCCATCGTCATCCATGCGGGCAGGTGTATGCCGGTCAAGCCGAGCGCAGGAATGTTGATGCTTGACAGAAGGCTCGTAAAATAGTCGCTCCATGAGATCGCAACGGCGATGTTGCCGATGGCATATTCCATCAGCAAGTCCCAGCCGATAATCCATGCGATCAGCTCGCCGAAAGAAGCGTAAGCGTAGGTGTAAGCCGAGCCTGCGACCGGGATGCGCGAGGCAAACTCGGCATAGCAGAGCGCGGAGAAGGCGCATGCAATAGCCGTGAAGACGAAGAGAAAGGCGACCGCCGGGCCGCCGTTGAATGCGGCGTTGCCGATGGTCGAAAAAATCCCTGCGCCGATGATGGCGGCAATGCCGAAGGCCGTCAGATCAACCACGCCGAGCGTCTTGCGCAGGTGCGGGTGTTCTCGTTCAAGATCGCCGTGATCACCGTAGCCTAATTCTGCGTCGCGCTGAATCTGCTCGATGGTTTTTTTGCGAAAGAGTGTGGAGATCATCTTCTTCGGTTGTGGCGGCAAAGGTTTTTCGGGTGACAGAGCGTGCGGACTGCTGAACGGCGCGGAGTTTCGCACAGCACGTTGCGCGAAGGCAATAGAAAATAGTAAGCAGTAAGTGGCAGGCCGCTCAGCAGTTCATTGCCGCCTTTTCTGCTCAGTGCTTGCTGCTTGCATGGTCGTGTTAGACTCGTCGGCCTAAAAGACTCTCGCCTAACGCTATGCGCGATTCAAACGAACAACTTCATCCACTGCACGAAAATCTTGACACGGCTTATTTGGACGTTGCCGCGCTGCTTCGTTATCTCGAAGGGCGCGAATTTACGGGCTTCGTTCATATTGTGATGGACGAATGTGAGGCCGATATTTTTTTGCGCGCGGGCGAGACGGCGGCGGCTGTTGTGCGCAACGTTTCGAACGCACAGACGCAAACAGTTGCACTCGAAGATTTGCTTCGGCGCGTGCGCGAGCCGGGCGTGCTTGTCAGCGTCTATGAATGTTCGTTTGAAGAGATCGAAGCGCGGATTGAGCGCGCTGTGAACGGCCCGCGTGCTACGGCGGATGAAGATGAATCAGACGAGATGTTAAGAGTTGCGGGCGAGTTGATCGCTGCCATCGAGCGTGCGGCGCTCGTCGCGGGCGGAGATTTCGATGCGGCGCTGCACGCCTCGCGTCTGACGCTTGCCGAAGATTTTCCTTTTCTCAATCCATTCGCACGAAGCTTTGAGTACTCCGATGCTCAGGTACATCTCAAAGCGCAAACGAGCGAGCGCCTATTTATCTCGGGCGTGTGCGAGATGTTGCGTCGAACGATTAATCACGTCGCCGCCGTCGAACAACGTCTCGGCGTACGCCGTGATGCTGCGCGCGAACTCTCTATCCTCGTCCGTCGCCGCCGCACAAAATTTGAACGCTACAAAATCAATGCGCGCCAGCTCGAACGTATTGCCGGAATGAAGCTAATGTAGAAGCGATGAGGAAGGCATCGATGAATGAAAAGCACGTTGGCTTTCATTCATCGACGCCTTCCTCATCGTTTATCGTTTCCCGTCTCTGTCGGCAGCTTCTGCGCCAGCCATTCGCTCCAGCCGCCGACCAGAGCCGCGGCGTTTTCATAACCGAGACGTTTGAGTTCGAGCGCCGCACGGGCGCTGGTTGCTTCGGCAGGTCAAGCGCAATAAGTGATGATGAGCTTGTCTTTTGGCAGCTCTTTGGTGCGCTGCGCAACCTCATTTTCAGCCATCAGAATCGCGCCCTTGATGTGGCTCTGCCTGTATGCGTCGGCGCTTCTAACATCTACAAACAGTGCCTTGCCCTGCTCAGACAATTCTCGCGCCTCGGCAATCGAGATGCGACGCGCGCCTTCGTTTGGGGTATGTGAATGATCGGACGCAGTTGACAAAGGCGAAGCAGACGAAGAGATGTTTTGTTGCTGCGTGTTTGTGTTTGCAACCGCCGTCGTGTTGCTGTTCGAGCGATTCGTATTGCCTGCGACGTTTAGATTCGTGCTGCTCGCGTCGTCCCCTGTCGCGCACGCCGCGCCGATTGCTGTGGCCAGCAAAAGCGCCGTCGTGAGTTTAGTTTTATTCATCAATTTGAACTCCAAAAGAGTTTGAATCAAGACGCGCCGAAGTAAAAGCGGCGTATCGTGCGTCTAGCATTGCACAACTTTAACGCCCGCGCCAATTCTTCCCAAAAGATAAAAGCTATGTTACAGACGCTCAAAACAAATTAACAGAGCAGAACAGTTTTTGAACCGAAATGTCCACTTTTGAGTTGACGAGAGGATGAGCTTTAAGCGTCAGACTGTACCTATTCGAAAGCAAGTTGTGAAGCGATGATGGATACAAACTCAGGGGAACTTGTCGATGAAAAAGCGAAGCAATGAAGGCGGAATGCAAAGCGCGTTTGTCGCGCTGGCGGTTATCATCATTTCTCTCGGCGCGGCCTTGTCGGCAAGTAGCTGCATGCCGCAGTCGCCGGTTGAAACAAAGGGCACGCAGCGCACTATCACGCTTTATGGATTCTCCGTGATGAAAGAGTCTCTGGAGAAGGCGATCTTTCCAGCCTTCGCTGCGAAGTGGCGAGAGGAACACGGCGAGCAGGTGAATTTTGTGACTTCGTTTGCCGGTTCGGAAACGGTGACGAACCAAATTCTCCAAGGCGTGGGTGCGGATGTGGCAATTCTCTCAATCGAGCGCGATGTTGAGCGTCTTGTGCAGGGCGGCGCAGTCACTTCCGACTGGCGCTCTCTTCCTTCGGGCGGGATCGTCAACAAAACGCCTTTCATCATTCTTGTTCGCAAAGGAAACCCGAAAGGCATCCACGATTTCTCCGACCTCGCCAAGCCCGGAATAAAACTGATCCATCCCGACCCGGCCAGCTCAGGCGGCGCAATGTGGTCGATACTTGCGATGTACGGCGCGGAACTTGTCAAATCCGAGCGTGAGACGGGCGGGCGCGACCAGGCGCGCGCTCTGCAAAACCTGCAAGCAATCTGGCGCAACGTCTTCTCCACGCCCGGCTCGGCGCGTGAGGCGCGCACGCAGTTCGAGACCGGCTACGGCGACGCGCTCATCACCTACGAGCTTGAAGGCCTGCTGATGAAAGAGGCCGGATCGCCCGTCGAAGTGGTGGTTCCGCGCGCAACCATCTTTAGCGAGCATCCGGCGGTCGTCATAGATCGCAACGTGCAGGGCGGCGAACGCCCCCTCATCGAAGCCTTTATGCAATACCTTTGGAGCGAAGAGGCGCAGCGCGCTTTCGTCAAATATCACTTTCGCTCCGTCAATCACGAAGCTTTCAATGCTGAGCGAGGCGAATTCGCCAAGATCGAAATGCCTTTTACGGTCGAACTCTTCGGCGGATGGTCGCGCGCTTACCCGGAAATCATCGAAAACGTGTGGCGCGACATAGTACAGAAGAAATGAGAAAGCTGTTAGCTATTAGCTGTTAGCTGTTACATCTTTTACGGACGAGAAATTCTAAGCGAAGTCTGCGACTTAAAAACACTCAAAAGCTAACAGCTAATAGCTAACAGCTAAATTATGAGTACAGCTATTTCGACAATGAGACACGTGCGGGGCTTTGACGTAGCGCGGCCCTTAAGCATCGGCGTGATGATCGCCATCATGCTGCCGTTGATTCTGCTCCCGCTTGCGTCGATCTTTCTGTTCGGGACGAGCAAGGGTTGGGGAAGTTTTTGGGCCGCGCTGACTACGCCGGAAGCGGTCTTTGCTCTGAAGCTGTCGATGGTGACGAGCTTTTGGGCGACGGTCTTCAACGTGCTGTTCGGTTTGTTTGCCGCTTACGTTCTATCGCGCCATCAATTTTGGGGTCGCAACGCAATCATCGTCACGATCTCTTTGCCGACGGCGATTCCGACGGCTGTCGCCGGATTTGCGTTGCTGCTTTTGTGGGGGCCTTACGGAACGCTTGGCCGCCTGCTCGCGCCGCAGGGCGTAGAGATAATGTTTACGGGGTTGGCGATCATCCTCGCCAACATCTTCGTCACCTTCCCGCTCGCCTTCGGAGTCATCAAGCCTGTTTTTGATACGATGAGTGCCTCTTTGGAAGAGGCTTCGGCGACGATGGGCGCGACGCGCTGGCAGACCTTCTGGCACGTTACGCTTCCCTCTTTGCGCGGGGCGATAGTGACGGGCGCGCTTTTGACTTTTGCGCGCGCGGTGGGAGAGTTCGGCTCGACCATTCTCGTCTCCGGCAACCTTGCGGGGCGCACGCAGACCGCGCCGCTCTACATCTTCGCCAAGTTCAACGAAGGACAGATCGAAGCGGCCAACGCCATCGCCGTCGTGCTGGCAGTCTTTTCATTCGTCATCTTCAGTATCCTCTTTTTCGCACGCGACTGGCTCGAAGACGATTAACAAGACCGTCGGGGTAGGTTTTAATTTCTGAGCAACACTTGCGAGGGAAGCGATGCAGCCCGAAGAGGCATTGACGAAAGAAGCGATACTAAAAGACGGCTCATCTAAAGAGTCGCCGTCTCAGTTAGGGAGCATGGCGACAGCGACGAGCGTGCGCTCGATCAGCAAGAGCTTCAAGGCCGCGCGCGTGCTCGAAGATGTAAGTTTCGATGTGGCTGAAGGCGAGGCGCTTGTGCTTTTGGGCGCGTCGGGAAGCGGCAAGACGACGATCTTGCGCATCATTGCCGGATTAGAGCAGCCCGACAAAGGCCGGGTCTTTTTGCACGGGCGCGACGTGACGGATTTGCCCGCGCGCGAGCGCGGCGTGGGAGTCATCTTTCAATCTTACGCGCTCTTTCCGCGCATGACCGTTGAGCAAAACATCGGTTACGGACTGCGTCTGCGCAAGCGTCCGCGCAAGGAGATAAAAGAGACGGTCGAACGCCTGCTTGCGCTCGTTAAATTGGAAGAGCATCGCAAAAAATATCCCGCGCAACTCTCCGGCGGGCAGCAACAGCGCGTGGCGATTGCGCGCACGCTTGCGTATCGACCCGAAGTGCTTCTTTTCGACGAGCCGTTTGGAGCGCTCGACGCGCAAACGCGCGTTCATCTGCGCCGCGAGATACGCGTGCTGCTGCGCGAGGTCAACGTCCCGGCAGTCTTCATCACTCACGATCAGGAAGAGGCGCTTGAGCTGGGCGACCGCATCGCCGTCTTGAACGCGGGCCGTCTCGAACAGATCGGCACGCCCGACGAAGTTTACAATCGTCCCGAAACCGAATATGTCGCAACATTTCTGGGCGCGGCCAACCTTCTGCTCGGCGTGGCGAGCGGCGACCGCGTTGAGATCGGCACGGCCTCGCTTCCGGCTGCGGGCGAAGTCGACCGTTTCCGCGAAGGCCAAGCCGTCAAGCTCGTCTTCCGACCCGAAGACGTAGTCTTGAGCATATCGGGCGCGCTTCCCCAGAAATGTCGTCGGCTGACAAACGGCGTGATTGAAGAGAAGCACTTTGTCGGCGCTTACGAGCGACTCACCGTCAGGCTCGATCTGATCGCGCGAAGACCCGCCACAGAAGGCGACCCGCCGCTCTACAGCGTGACCATCAACACCGACGAGAAGCGAGCCGGCGTGCCCATCTTTGTCACGCGCCCCAAGCCGGAAACTGCTTCGACACCGCTCAACGTCGGCGACCGCGTCGCCGTCGGCCTCACGGCCTTCCGCGTTATTCCCAACTATGCGCTTGCAAGCGAACGCGCAAGCAGTGTCATCGACGTGCAGAAGTAAGACCCCAACTCGCTTCGCTTGTCCACTTCCGCTCGTTCGCGCTCCGGAGTAAATCGCTATAAAATCTTCGAGCGAAAGGAGTCATGTTATGTACTTCAAACAGTTCTATCTCGGTTGCCTCGCGCACGCTTCATACCTTGTCGGCTCTGATGGCGAGGCGGCGGTCGTTGACCCGCAACGCGACGTTGACGACTACATCGAAGAGGCTGCGGCTCAAGGACTCAAAATCAAGTATGTCGTCGAGACGCACCTGCATGCGGATTTCGTCAGCGGGCATCGAGAGCTTGAGGCGCGAACGGGAGCAGAAATTGTCTTTGGAGAAAAGGCTGGCGCGACGTTTCCGCATCGCGCGGTCAGGGAGGGCGACGAGCTTCAAATAGGAAAGGTCGTTTTACGCGTTTTGGAAACGCCGGGCCATACGCCCGAAGGCATCTCGATTCTCGTCATCGACACCGAAGTCTCAAACGAGCCGCAGAAAGTTCTGACCGGCGACACGCTTTTTATCGGCGACGTGGGGCGACCCGACCTTGCGGGAGCGCGCGGCTATACGAGCGAGGCGATGGCCGCGATGTTGTATGACAGTCTGCATGAAAAGCTTTTGCGTCTTGATGATGCGGTCGAAGTCTATCCGGCGCACGGCGCAGGAAGCATGTGCGGGCGCAACATCTCGAAAGAGACATCTTCGACAATCGGCGAGCAGCGACGCTTCAACTACGCGCTCCAACCGATGACCAAAATTGATTTTGTCCAAATGATGACGGCGGAGATGCCCGAACAGCCCGCCTACTTTCAACGCGACGCTGAGATCAACCGCATGGGAGCAGCCGCGCTCTCCGACATTGCGCGCCCGCGCGCGCTCACGCCGCACGAGACAGCGACGCTTGTAAATCAAGGCTGCGTCCTGCTCGACGTGCGCGCGGCGGCAGATTTCGGCGCGGGTCATGTGCACGGCTCTATTAACATCGGTCTCGGCGGACAGTTTGCATCATGGGCCGGAAGCCTTATTCCTTTGAGCGCATCGATTGTCCTCATCGCCGACTCGCAGGAAAATATTGACGAGGCCGTGATGCGTCTGGCGCGCGTCGGACATGAATCGGTCGTCGGTTATTTAGATGGAGGCGTAAAGGCTTGGGCCGAAGCTGGTTTTGATGTTGCAACGCTTCCACAAATCACGGTCGAAGAATTGAACAGAAGGCTCAGCGAACAATCCGACCTCCAGGTGCTCGACGTGAGACGCGTGGGCGAATACTGTGCGGGTCATGCTCCGCGCGCCGTCAACGCTCCGCTTGCGCCCGGTCTTCAGGAAAAAATTTCTGCGCTCGACCCTGCGCGGCCCGTCGCCGTCATCTGCGCAGGCGGCTATCGTTCAAGCGCCGCCGCCTCGCTCCTCGCACCAAAGGGTTTTCATCAACTCCTCAACGTTACAGGTGGAATCTCCGCCTGGATTAACGCAGAGCTGCCTGTAGAAAAATCTTCGAGTTGAATTTGACGCTCGGCATTTAGAACGCAGACGGACGCAGAGCATTCGATATACTCCGCGTCCGTCTGCGTTCTAAACGTCGTGCACTCGTTAGAGTCAACCGAGCTGTTTGCGGAAACGCCATGCGCTGACGGCGACGAGGATAAAAGCAAAGGCAGAGAGAGCGAGCATCTCCGGATAGAGCACGTCGAGACCTACGCCTTTGAGCATCACGCCGCGCGCGACAGTGCCAAAGTGCCGGACGGGGTTGATGTATGTGATGGGTTGAAGCCACGCGGGCATCGCTTCGATTGGCGTCATCGCTCCGGAGAGCATCGCTACCGGTGGGTTGACAAAAAATCCCATCAACTGCGCCTGTTGTTGCGAGCGCGTAAAAGTTGCGAGCAGCGTCCCCAACCCGATGCCCGACAATATGCAGAACATCCCGCCGAGAAAAAGCAACAAGAGGCTGCCGCGCACGGGCACGCCGAAGACGATGCGCCCGACCATAAGCGAAAGACCAATGTCGGCTGTGAGCAGTAGAAAGATGGGAGCGATCTTGGCCGTGATGATCTCGTAAGCTTCAGCCGGAGTCATCAGAAGCTGCTCGATTGTGCCGACCTCTTTTTCTCTGACCATCGATGCGGCGGCGACAAGCGATCCTTGCAAGACAAGCAGCGTGCCGATTAGACCCGTCACAATAAACCAGGAATTGCGAAGCCCCGGGTTGTAGAGCAACGCGACGCGCGGCGTGATCTGCGGCGTGCGCGGCGGCGCGACGTTTGACTGGATGGATGCTCGCGGCGGCGGCGGCAACGCTTGTTGTGTGAGTTGAATCGGCGGCGCTGGCACGGTTGCGGCAGTTGCATTGCGAGGCCGCGTTGATGCGATGCGTTGATTGAGCGCGCCGATGATGCGTGCGGCGTATCCGCCTGCGATGGTTGCTGTGTTGGTGTCAACCGCGTCGAGCAAAAGCTGCACTTCGGCGGTCTCGCGTCGTGCGCGTCGGCTCGCAAAATCTTCCGGGACGATCAGGCCCGCGTCGATCTCGCCCGTTTCGAGGTCGCGGCTCAGCTCATCCAAAGAAAGATATTGTCGCGCGAGCGCAAACGAGCCGCTCTCGATAAAGGCCGAGACGAGTTCTCGGCTCTCCTGCGTCCGGCTCTCGTCGAGCGTGCCGAGTCGCAAATTTTTGACCTGCGGGTTAAGAGCCGTGCCGAAGAGGATGAGATTGAGCGTCGGCGGAATGACGAGCAGGACGACGAGACGACGATTGCGCTTGAGCTGTCGCAGCTCTTTGAGAAAGAGCGCGCGCAGACGTTGACTCAAGACATAATCGATGACGGCTTTCATGCTTCAACCTGCATGTATCGCATGCGTCGCCACGCGACGAAAAAGAAAAAAAGTGTGAGCAGCGACAGCGCAATGGGCGCATGCCAAATTGCCGGCCAGCCTGCGCCGCGCACAAACGCGTCGCGCACCGTCTCGATGTAATAGCGCGCGGGCACGACGTTAGAAATCCAACTGAGCGGCGCAGGGATGTTCGAGAGCGGAAAGATTGCTCCTGAAAGCAGGTAAGAGAGAAGAAAGCCGACGATCTGCACGGCCTGAATTGCGGCAGCCTGATTCGGTATGCTTGCGCCGATCATCGTCCCGAAACTCACAGAGCAGAGCAGATAAATAAATGTCGTGACGAGCAGCGGCACGGGGTCGCCCGCCAAGCTCAATCCAAAGAGCGGGAATGCAAGCGCGAGTGCAAGCGCCCATTCCGCAAACGCCACGATTGTATAAGCGAGCGTCTTACCCAAAAGATATTCGTGCGCCGTGATGCTTGAGACATAGACCTGAAGGATTGTTTTCTGTTCGCCCTCGCGCGACATGGCGAGCGCAGCCAGAAGCGGCGGAAAGAGCGCCAGACCGACGGCGAACATGCTCGGGCCGATGTACTTGTCCGTATCGCGTCCGGGGTTGAACCATAGACGCGTGGCGGCGTGAATCGCCGGGCCGGGCGCGTTTTCGGGTCGCAGGCGGTTGACGAAATTTTGCGTCACGGCTGTGGCGCTGCCACGCATGACGTTGGCTGTGTTTGCGTCGCTCGCATCAATCAGCCATTGCACTTCCACGCCTGCGCCGCGTCGCGCATCGCGCTCAAAGTTTTCGGGGATGATGAGCGCGCCGCGCGCGCGTCCCTCTTCGAGCGCGCGTTGAGGCTGCACGTTGACGGGGAGATCGACGATGCGGAACGTAAGCGACGCACGATACGCATCAATGTATGCGCGCGAAAGCGGAGAGCCGTCGAGGTCTTGCACGACGACGGGGATGTTCGTCACCTGAAGCGAGATGGCTTTACCCATCAACGCAAGCAAGATAAGCGGAAGCACCAATGCAAGCACAAGCGTCAGACGGTCGCGCACCGTCTGCGTCAACTCTTTCCGGGCTTGTGCGAAGATTCTTTTCATAATGATTAAGTCATGAGTGATGAGTGATGAGTGATGAGTAATGAGTGATGAGTAAAAAAAGAATGGATTGAACCTCTCATCACTCATTACTCATCACTCATCACTGCTCTTTTCCTTCTCAACGATGGCGATGAAAACGTCTTCGAGCGAGTATGGTTCTTCGTAGGCTTTGAAGACTTCGATTCCTTCATCGTTGAGCCTGCGCGTAAGACGGGCGACGGCCACGTCCGTTTCTTCATCAACAACGACGTGGAGACGGTCGCCAAAGAGCGAGACGCGCCAGCGTTCGGTCTCTCGTTTGAGCAGATTCGAGGCTCTTTGCGGGGAGCTTGTCCGCAGTTCGATGAGATGCCCGCTCTGCGCAGCTTTGATTGCTGTCGGGCTGCCCTGTGCAACCAGATCGCCCGCCACCATCAGCCCGAGACGGTTACATTGCTCGGCCTCTTCCAGGTAGTGTGTGGTGACGAGGACGGCCACGCCCCTATCGGCAAACTCGTTGATCATCCGCCAGAAGGCGCGACGCGCAAGCGGGTCAACTCCGGATGTCGGCTCGTCGAGAAAGAGCACTTCGGGTTCATGCATGACGGCTGCGCCGAAGGCGACGCGCTGCTTCCAGCCGCCGGGCAGTTCTCCCGTCAACACGCCGCCGCGTCCGACAAGCCCTGAAAACTCAAGCACCCAACGCTTCTTCTCAATACGCTCTTGGTCAGGCACGCCGTACACGCCCGCAAAGAAATCGAGAACTACCTTCTCATTCCATCTGCTCTCAACAAG
>CBDUCU010000095.1:0-10444 GCA_965365725.1 uncultured bacterium
GGAGGGCAAGGCGCAACTCTTCAAAGAGTTTGCGGGCGTTGATGCGTTTCCGATCTGTCTTTCGACAAAAGACCCCGCCGAGATCGTGCAGACGGTAAAGGCCATCTCGACCGTTTTCGGCGGCATCAACTTGGAAGACATCTCCGCGCCGCGCTGCTTCGAGATTGAAGAACGGCTCAAAGAGGAGCTGGACATTCCAGTCTTTCACGACGACCAGCACGGCACGGCCGTCGTCGTGCTCGCTGCTCTTATCAATGCTTTAAAGCTCGTCGATAAACGGATGGAAGATATCAAGGTCGTCGTCAACGGCGTCGGCGCGGCCGGCGTGGCCTGCTCGAAGATCGTGATGGCGGCGGGCGTAAAAAATCTGATCGGCTGCGACCAGAAGGGCGCGCTCTATCGCGGGCGACGCGAAAATATGAACTGGGTCAAGGAATGGTTTGCCGAGAACACAAACCCCGACAACGAGCAAGGCTCTGTGCACGACGTGATGCGCGGCGCGGACGTGTTCTTTGGTCTGTCGGCGCCCGGCGTGATTGATGTGGAAGATCTAAAAAAGATGGCTGCGAGCCCCATCGTCTTTGCGATGGCAAACCCCGTCCCTGAGATCATGCCTGAAGAGACCGAAGGGCACGTTGCTGTGATGGCGACGGGGAGGTCTGATTATCCAAACCAGATCAACAACGTGCTCTGTTTTCCCGGCATCTTTCGCGGCGCGCTCGCATGTCGCGCCACGCGCATCAACGAAGAGATGAAGATTGCCGCCGCCAACGCCATCGCGAGAATTATCTCCGACGAAGAGTTGCATCCCGAATACATCATCCCTTCGGTCTTCGACAAACGCGTCGCCGAGGCCGTCTCGCGCGAAGTCGAAGAGGCCGCTTATCAAACCGGCGTGGCACGAAGAGAGCGCGCGCACGCCGAGCAGACTTAGAACGGTTTTCGTTTCGCTTTGCCAACCATCGTTAAGAGGCGGGCTTATACGCAGTCGTCTCTTAACGATCTCCTTGCGTTGATAAACAAATCGCGCGCTCAAATTTTTCAGCCTCATCCGCACGCCTTTAGTGATATCGTATGCCTCGCTCGCTTTAAAGCTGCGTCTTTTTTCGACCTCAACTCAAACGAACTTTCAAACTTAGCTTGCATGCGCGCCTCGCCATCCGTTAAGCCTTGCAATAAGGAGAAGCCAGATGCTGTTTGGTTCAAACGTGCTCGAAGTAGCCATCGGGATGATCTTTGTCTATCTGCTTCTGAGTCTGTTGTGCTCGGCGGCAAGCGAGCTGATCGCTTCGCTCTGGAAGTTTCGCGCGAAGGATTTGGAGCGCGGCATCACAAAGCTGCTCAGCGACCAGAAACTCGCTGAAAAATTTTTCAAACACCCGCTCGTCAAGCCGCTCTACGCCGAAGGCAAACCGGCCTATGTGCCAGCGCGTACGTTTAGTCTGGCGCTTTGGAACATCGCCACGGAAGTCGCGGCCAAAAAGACGGGTACGGGCAACGCCGGTCTGACACAAGACTTAACGACCATCCGCGCATCCATCGAGTCGCTCGCAGACAACGCGCTGGGCCGCGATATACGCGAGTCGCTGCTGATTTTGATTGACGAGGCGAAGGGCGATTTTGACCGCGCACGCTCAAACATCGAAGACTGGTACGACGATGCGATGGATCGCGTCTCGGGCTGGTACAAAAAGCGCACGCAGATGATTCTCATCCTGCTCGGCATACTCTTCGCCGCCGCGCTCAATCTCGACAGCGTCAACATCGTGCGCACGCTCGCACACAACCCTGAGCTGCGCGCAACAATCGTCCGCAGCGCCGAAGAGTACGTCAAGCAGCCTCTGCCGCCTGCGACCGATCCGGCAAGGGCTGCTGACGAGCAGTTCAAAGAATCGGCCGCACGCATCCGTCAAGTGCGCGGCGAGATTGAAAAGCTTGGTCTGCCCGTTGGATGGTCGCGCGCAGAGATGACGGAAGACCCGCGCGGGCGACCTCAAACCTTTTGGGGATGGCTTCTCAAAGCATTTGGTATTCTTCTGACCGGGCTTGCCGTCTCGCAGGGCGCGCCCTTCTGGTTCGACCTGCTCAACAAAGTCATCGTCATCCGCTCGACCGTCAAGCCGCGCGAAAAGAGCCAGGTTCAACCCTCAAAGGATCGTCCCGCGCCCGACACCGAAGAGGAGACAATCATCGACGACAACAAGGGCTAAGCGTCGAGCAAAAACTGCCATCTACGGGATGGGCAAGCGTGTTCAGGGTGGAAGCGTCATGATGCCAAATCTAATCATGCTTAAGTCGGTTGAGCTGAGTTGTTAACAATAGCCATTTGAAATCGATTGTAATTGACTTATAGGCACTGGGGACGTGTCATCTGCTCGTTTGGTTTGCGCAACCTCCGATAAGATGATTCGTCCCCAGCGCCTATAGCTATCACAAACACGTTTTTCATCGTCGTCATGGACGCTTTAGCTTCTGTTGAGGTAGAGACGGGTTGTCGAGAGTGAGATTGACGACGGCAGTCTTTAACACGCCGACCAGATACAGTATGTCCAACAAGTTGTGCATCTGCTTCTCCGACCAAAGCCCGCGGCGGACGTTAGCCTCAATCTCCAGCTTGATACGTTTGCTAGCCAATTCGATGTTGTCCAACTGCGTCTTGGCGGATTGGCCTACGTTCAGTGACATTTTGCAGCTCCTTTAGTCGATAGCGTCCTCTGCGGGTTCTCACTCAAAACCCTTTTGAGGACAGAGTTAAAATTTGCGGACACCTGTTGCCAGAAATGTCCGGCAAGTTTTGCGTAAGGATTGGATGGCGGGCTGATTCCGTTGACGCAAGTCATTCGAGGCGTAGCCACATCCAACGCGTTTCGCTTGTCAAGCGCGAGCAACGTCTTGCTCACTATCTAACGCGCGCTTCGCACCGACGTAGTTCTCAAATAAGTCTCAAATAGATATGAAATGAGGGCTGTGTGATGTCGCTCGATTATGGTGAAGAGGAAAAAGTTCGTTCTACTTAAGGGCGTGCAATGAGCGAGCGATGAGCGGGACGATACGGCGCGGGACGGCGATGGCCTCTTTGATGTGGCGCGCGTGCGTGAAATGCCCGGCGACGTAGAGACCCGGGACGCGCGTTTCGTGTGTCTCGGGGTCGTAGACGGGAATTTCGCCGAGACCATTGGCGACACACTCGACCCCTGCGTTTTTGAGAAGCGTAAAATCCGCGTCGCTGCCGATGAGGATAAAGACTGCGTCGTTTGGAAGCTCGACAGTCTCGCCCGACGAGTCTTGAATCCTGACAAAGTCGGGGGCGATCTCTTCAATCTGTTTGAAGAGCAGGAGACGCAGGCGGCCAAGCTCGATTTGTCGTTCGAGCGGCTCGCGCACCCAATGTTTGATAGCGCCCTTTTTCGGGTCGCGGTTCTCCCAATCCGCAGGCCAGATGGCGAAGCTCGCGCGCGCGCCGCCTTCGGCGAGAAATAGCGCGGCCTCTGCCGCAGAGTTGCCGCCGCCGACGACAAGCGCGTCCTTGCGCACGTAAGGATACGGCTCGATAAAGCGATAGCGAACTTTGGGCAAATCTTCACCGCGCACGTTCAAGCGGCGCGGTCGCGCCATCACGCCCGTGCAGACGAGCACGCGCCGTGCGCTGTAGAGCGCGCGCGAGGTGCGGACGATAAAGCCTTCCGCCTCGCGCGCAATGCTTTGAACCTCTTCTTCCGTGTTGATTCGCAGATTTTCTTCGAGAGCAAAACGCACGTAATGCGAAAGCAATTCCTCGCGCGTCGGCTTTTCACGACACGGCTTGAGCGCGCCCTCGCGCATCTCCAATTCGTTGACGGTTGAGAAGACCGTCAGACCTACTGGGTAGTGATAGACCGTATCGGCAATCAGCCCCTTTTCAACGACGAGATAATCAAGCCCTTCGCGCGCTGCCGCGCCGGCAGCCGAAAGACCTGCCGGCCCCGCACCGATGATTAGTAGATCGAGTCGTTCTGATTTCTCTGACATGATTTTGAATGATTCCATACTCGCATGCCACACGCCGACGCATCAACCGTCGGCGTAAAAAGTTCTTGACTGTCTGAAGGAGGCAGGCGTATAAGCCATCCTGCATTTCAGGATCGCCGCCGGTTGTCAGCCGTCGTCAGAGAGCGTCAACGGCGTTTCAATATCCCGACCATTGTTCGACGATTCCGCGCCGGTCGCGCCCCGTCAATTTGTCGCTTGCCCCTCGAAGCACCTCGAACGCAGGTTTTACGACACAACTTCTAACGCACGACATAACCGAAGCGCACTCCGCTCTCTATTGCAGACTTCACCGCGTTTAGGAAAGAATCATCCGCGCCGCGCGTCCTCAATCGATAGCTGCTCAGGCGCGGCAAACTAAAGAGAACACTCACGCTCGCGTGCAGAGCCCTGATTAAAACCTCATGCTGAAGAGAACACAATGTGCGACTGTTTTGCGCCCTCCCAAAAGATTACGCACAGCGTGCGTGCTGGCCTGTCTGCCCGCGCTCCTTATGCTCTTTTCTCTTTTTTCGATTGTATCAGCGAGCTCGCTCATCGAATCGCCCGCCGGAAGAGATCTGCAGCCGGGCGAGAGAATCGAAGCGACGGCCGTCGCCACGCGCATACCGGCAAACGGCGATACGCCGGAAAGAATGGTCTGGAAGCTTAAGGCAAAGCCCGCACCTAATCAGATCGTTGTGGGATGCGAGCGACTCAAGCAGCGAATCATCGAAGAGCTGGACGCGGCAGAGATAGGGACGGGCGGGCCGCTTCATCTGGTAAAAGACGGCAACGGGTTGCCGCTCAACGAATATCTCATGTTGAGGATCGACAATGTTGACGACCTCACCATCACGCCTCCCGTCGGCATCGATGCGCCGCCGCAACCGTCCGACGAAGGGATTGAGAAGAATGTGACGCTGACGGTTACTTACGACCCTTCGTGCACAGCCGTCATCCTCGCGCGGGCCGAAATCGAGATCAGCACGTCTGCCGCCGCAAACAATCCGCTTGACGGTATTCCAGCTTTCACGTTTGCAGACGCAGACCCGGCGCGGTTTGCTGGCCGTCCTGCCGGAGCGCTCCCGCTTAAACTCTCTTACGCCGCCGAAGACATGGCCGCCGCGAAAAAGGATGCGTCGGTTACGACGGATGAGCAGGCACATGCGCGCGTCAGAGAAGAGTTGTTCAAGGTTGCCGTCGCAGCTTTCGACCGGGCGCGCGAGGCCGCCGCTTTAAACGAAGACGGCAAACCCGTCATCGAGCTTCAAACTCCACAGGCGCAGGCCGCCGCCAACAGGTTTGAAGGCTCGATGGAAGAGACCTACAAATTGAGCGGCAGCACGACGGTCGATGTCGTGTGGGGAGACGTGGCGGCAGAGCTCAACGCGCGCAATAGTCAGCGCGGCTCTGCCGAGGCGCTTATCTGGGTGTTTTCTGTCAAGGGTCTGCGGATAGCTGAAGGGGTCAACATCGAAATAGTCGAAGAGGAATGGGAGACAATTGACGTACAGGGCGAAAGCATTGCCTCGAAACTCAGAAAGCGTCGGCAGAGAGCTTACGAAAAGCTAAATGGTTCGTCCCGCCCCGCGCTTTCAATCAGAGCGGGCCGCATCGCGACGCGACCGGGCATCGTCGGCGACATAGAGCTTATCAATCCTTTGGTCGAGAGCGTGGACAGGGTGCGCGGCGGGCCAATCGTTATGCCGGAAAAACCCTTTCCCGCGCAAGGCGCGCGCGAGGGCTTTAACGTCGTCTATCCAGTGCGTCGTAAAAAGAGGGCCGAGATGAATCTTGCCTTCAAGGCTGGCGGCTCTTACTCAAAGGAGGACGGCGCAACAGGTCTTCTGGGCATTGAGGAGTTGAACCTTCTGCGCCTGAAAGAATCGGTCGCGCTGAGCGCTGAGGGCGGCGGCGAGGTGCAGAAATTTCGCTTCTCACTGACTCGCCCGTTCGCGCGCTCGGAAAAGCCGCGTCTTGAAATCAGAGACCTGCGCATCAACGCGCAAATCCTCCGCGACAAAGACCGTCGGCTCGGCAACCTCACGCCTGATGAGATCGCGGCACGCGAAGTAGGCTCTTCCGCGCTCGTCTCGTTTGGCTACGACACGCACGGCCTGCGCGAGCGTCTCAATGAAGATTGCATCAAGGACGAGGAGCGCAGGCGGACTCGCTTCGGGTTTCTGGCCGATGTGGGACTCAACTACCGCGACGTAAACATCCGCGACGATGACAAACTGCTCAAAATAACCGGCATCAGCCGCGCGCTCCTTCCGCAAGAGCGAACGCAGAGCACGACCGCCTCTTTCGGATTAAACGCTTTCGTCAAACATGATTTTCGCAAGCCTCTTGCCAAAGGAATCGGCGAGCTTGAGCTGCGTCTGCGCCATGATCTGCGCAAAGGGTTTCATCTCTTCGGGGCCGACTATGAATTCTGGAAGACGCGAACGGTCGTCGCCGCGGACCTTCTCTTTGGCTTTGCCTCGCAGCGCGACATGTTTTTGCGATACCGGCATGGCGACAACCGTGGCTCGACCGAAACTCCTATCTTCGAGCTGCCGCTGTTGGGCGGGGCTGATTCCGTGCGCGGTCTTGAAGAGGGCGAGTTCATCGGGCGCAAGGTTTCATTCGATCAGTTTGAGGCGGGCGCAAACTTAAGCTCTGTGTGGCGACTCTTTGCAGGCAAGGGCCGTCTGCCGGACAAACCTTTCTGCCCGTTTGAAGATGGCACACAGCCGCGCCCTCCGTTTGATTTTGAGAACCTCTACGTCAAAGTGTTTTTCGACATGGGGCGTGTGAGCGATTCCCCTGTCACTATCTCGGCGCTTCCGCGCAGGGCGGATGGCTACGGCTTGGCCGTCGAACTGCGCGACATGATGGCCGACGAGAGCGGGCGGCGTTTAAATCTCTCAATCGGTTATGCGCGCTCGCCGCAATCGCGTCTGCACAATTCGGGACTGATGTTTACGGGCGTTTCTTTCGACTTCTAAGGCAGACGGTTGCGTGCCTGGTTGCCGCCGTCGCCGTCAAAAAAAAGGAGATCAGTTAAATGGAAGGATTGAAGATTAAATCCGGCTCACGGACGCTTTTCCTTACCCCGACGGGCGACGTTGCGGAAGAAAAGAGCGGCACTGAAAAGATTGTCGGGCGCTGGCGCTCTGAATCTAAGGGCAATGAAGCGCGCAACCGTTTGCGCTACACGCTCGACGGGGCGGAGCAGACAGCGCTTGTCGCCAAATACGACTTTAACGAGTTCAATCAGCTCGTAGTCGTCGCCGTTGGAGCCGGCGATAGTGGCAACGACAGCGAGCCTTATACCTTTCGCGGGCGCATACGCATCAACGACGACCACGACGTCGTTTATGAGACGTACAACAGGGACGGGACGCATGCAAATTATCGAATGACCGTCTATGGCGAGATCAGCTTTGCCGAGAAGACCAATGATCTTGTTCTGGCGCTGACGGGCGGCGGCGAAGCAAGGGTCAAAGGCACGAAGGGAACGACCGGCATTTCGATGATGGTGGCCGAGAAGAATCTCGTCTCCGAGTTTAAGGCCAAAGACCTTCTGCGCTTTATGGCGACGACGAACAACGACTTTTCCAACTCTCCCGTGAGAGTTCCCAAAAAGGCGCAGATTGAGTTTGTCGGCAAGTGGGACATGCGCGAGCGCGACGGCGACAATCAGCTCGTCTTCGTCAGCAAGGTCGTCAGCTCCGGCGGTAGTCAGGAGGTGACGCTTGGCTTTGCGGGCAAGGTCAAAGCCGTCACCTTCGGCTTCGCCTACTTTGCCGACAAGAACGGTCACAACTTCGCGCTCAACATCAGGGGCGATCACAAATGGAAATCAACCGAAGCAAAATGGGAGTTGTCGCTCGGCCATTCAGAACGAAAGTTCACAGCCGAGTTTGCCGGGGCCATCACCAGCAAGGGCAAATACGGACAGTTTGCCCTGACGGGTGCGGCCAAAATCGAGCACGAATCCGGCAAGAAGACCGCGCTCACGCTCGAAGTTGAAGGCAGCTACACCTTCGAGAACAACAAGCTCGTCTTTAAGGTTGACATCCAGACCGGGCAGGGCAAGATCACCTACGATCTTCTGCTCGAAGGAAAGTTCGTCTATAAGTCGGGGACGCTCTCTTTTCAGGTGAAGTTCAGCAACAAGAATCCACAGCCGGAATTTGCCATCGAAATCGCCTGGAAGAGCAACAATGAACAGTTAAAGGCCGCGCTGCGTGCCGTGCTCGAAAAGGATAATGTTTCCATCACCTTCGAGTTTGAGATGCGCCTTTTCTGGAAGGACGGCGTAAGGGTCAAGGGGCCGGTCAAGCCGCTCGCGGCATAACACTCTTCGTCCTTGCTACGTCCTAAAGCTTCGGAGCGTAGGCAGCCCCGGGTTGCCTACGCTCCGAGCATAACAATCACACAAAATTACAGATGGATATAAAGCCTGTTTGCGCGCTGCAAGCGGCGCTCGCTATAATGCCGCAGCTTGAAGCGACAAGAAGAAACAAGTGAACAAACCCGCACCCCTGCGTTAAGACTCGCCGCACAACTGCACGGCATACACATCCCATTCCCAACGCCTTTCGACATTGAAGGCGGTATAGACATGCCCGCTTTGCGCTCGAACCTTGCGCTGTGGTCAAAATTAGGCGTGAGAGGATTTGTCGCGCTCGGCTCGACGGGCGAGCGGATGCATTTGGACGTGGACGAGCGTCAGCGCGTTATCGAAACGGCGCGCGAAGCTATCGACGAAAGGCACGCTTTTATTGCGGGCGTGGGCGAGCATGCGACACGGACGACGATCAGAGATGCGCAAGCGGCGGCGCGCGGCGGAGCAGACGCTTTGCTCGTCATCACGCCCCATTTTTATCGCGGCGCGATGACGCAGGAGTCTCTCTATACACATTTTATGACGGTCGCGGATTCATCGACCGTGCCCGTCATTCTCTACAACATTCCGCAAAATACGGGCGTGGCAATCGCGCCGGAGACGGTTGCACGGCTTGCCGAGCATGAGAACATCGCTGGCATCAAGGATAGCTCTGGCGATGCGGTCAACTTTGTCGAGATGCTCAGACTTGCCGGCGGGCGCAAAGATTTCATTTTGCTGACGGGGCACGCAAGCCTTCTCTATCAATCGTTGTGCGCGGGTGCATCGGGCGGGATTCTGGCAGTCGCGTGCGTTGTGCCGGAGATATGTCTGCGCATCTATGAATCGTTTATGTCGGGTGATTATGAGAGGGCGCGCCTGCTTCAAGAAAGACTCGTGCCGGTTGCGCGTGCGGTGACGACGCGCTACGGTATCGGCGGGCTGAAACATGCGATGAGCTTGCGCGGGTATTTGGGAGGCGACGTGCGCGCCCCTTTGCGCGCGCCCGGCAACGAAGCGCAGGACGAGATTGCGCGCACGCTCGAAGAAGCTCTCAGCGCCCTCGCAGAAGCCGCGAGCGCCAACGGGTAAACAATTCTTTAGACATCTCCAACCCATTCAGCGAGGGGCGAGTGACGACTGTCGAGACAAGCTGTTACGGCACGCCGGAAGATGCGGGCCTGAGAATCGAGCGTCTGCCCTTTGCGCGCATCCCGCATCAGTCACGCCTCTTTCTTGAATATCTGCGCGATCCCGTCTCGCTCCGAGGGCTCTATCCGACAGCAGTTCAATTTCATTACGAGATTGCCGCGCGTGCTGATGAAGTTCTTTCATCGCACACGGTTGACCGCGACGCGCTGGCCGATGCGCTCGGCGCGCTGAACGAATCTTACGGCGCGGGCGAAGAATGTTTGCGAAACGTCGAACGCTTACGCTCGCCCCGCGCACTGACCGTCGTTACCGGTCAACAGGTCGGACTCTTTACCGGCCCGCTCTACACAATCTACAAGGCGCTCTCGGCAGTTAAACTCGCTCGATGTTTGACCGAGCGCGGAATCGAAACCGTTCCCGTCTTCTGGATGGCGACGGAAGATCACGATTGGGCTGAGGTGCAACAGGCCGAAGTCTTCGCCTGCGAAGGACGACTCGCCAGCGCAAAAGTTCCTGACAGTTGGCATACGGAAGGCGCGCCCGTCGGCGCGATCAAGATTGACGATTCCATCGACAAGTCGATCAAAACCCTGCTCGACGCGCTGCCCAAATCCGAATTCACTCCTGAGCTTGAAAAACTCCTGCGCGATTCATATCTGCCGGGCCGCACCTACGCAGAGGCGTTTGCGCGGATGATGACGGCGCTTACTTCCGCTTACGGACTTGTGCTGCTCGACCCGCTCGATGCGCGTCTGAAAAAACTTGCTGCCCCGCTCTACACGGAAGCCGCACGCCGCGCGCCTGAAATTGCCGCCGCGCTCGTCGAGCGCGCGCGCGCGCTGGAAGAGGCGGGCTTTCATGCGCAGGTACACACCACGCCCGATTCGTTTCCGCTCTTTATTCATAAAG
>CBDUCU010000096.1:0-10442 GCA_965365725.1 uncultured bacterium
GTGGCACGCGCGCCGAGATGGGAATGCAGAAATGGTTCGACAAGGCTGCCGTCGCCGCCGTCGCTTTTGTCATGTTCCCGCCGTTGATGGCTCTGCCCGCGCTCGGAGCCTATTGGCAACATAAGATCACAGAAGACGCTTGGAAGATGATCGAAGCGCACGTGGCACGCAAGGCGGGCGGTTATGTGCCACCGATGCCGGGCCGTTGCGGAACGTGCGGCGCAGTCAACGTCTCGGGCGCGGCCTACTGTTCGGGGTGCGGCGCAGATCTGCGCGTCGGACGCTCTTGCGATGCCTGCGGCGCAGCCGTTAAAGATTCTTCGGCGCGTTTTTGCAATCGCTGCGGCAAGCCGCTTGCGGGCTGACAGCAGGCGATGGTAAATCTACTCTCACACCTCGCCAGAAAATTTTAGTTGCGAACGAAATCGGAAGGGACTTTGCAGCCATCCCGTTTTGCGAAGACCTTTGACAGTCGTTCTTTCGAGTCCGTCTGCCCGAAGGGAGTTGACAAGCGTGGGTGAGAGCCACACAGAGCATCTGAAAATTTTAGTGGTCGAAGACAACGAAGACGTGCGTCTGACGTTGCGACTCGCTGTTGAGAGTAGAGGCTATCGCGTCATCGAAGCTTCGGACGGCGAGCAGGCCGTAAGCATCGCATCCGTCGAAAGACCCGATGTGATTTTGATGGATTTGAGTCTTCCAGTCATTGATGGTCTGACGGCTACGCGCCTGATCCGCGAAAACGCTTTGACGGCTAACGCAATCATTATCGCCGTCACAGCTCATATCGAAGCCGACTATCGTACAAAAGCGCTCGCCGCAGGTTGCAATGCCTACGTTACCAAACCCATCGATTTTAACTGGCTCAATGACCTCATCGGCAATCTTCTTTCCTAAGAGAAAACACGGCTAGCGCGGGTAAGACGGATGAGCGCAAATTTGATCTGCACTCATCCGTCTTTTCATTATGCGACGATTTTTTTGTTTCATGCGTGAAATAGTGTTCCATTCTCGCGCGAAACATGTTATAGTCTCGCTCTGTTAAAGGCTTCTCTCAGCCAGAGAGAGTTAAACCCCCTGATTTCGCGCAGTTACTTGGCTGCCAGAACCAACGCCTGAACGGCTCATAAAGGAAGAAAAAGTGATGACCACAAAGACTAAAACAAAGATCAATCCGCTTAGCCGAATCCCGCGTCAGCAGCGTCTGGTGATGGCTGTGCGCGGCGGCGCGGGCGCAGGCAAAAGCCATTTTATCCGCAGCATGTCCGAGGCGGGTTTGGGCCGCCTCTGTATCTTCGACGTTGAGCGCAAAGCGCGACTTCTCAAAGGCGTGGGGACAAAATTCGACGCGCTTGAGATTCATGAACCCGACGAGTTGCCCGAATTTATCCATTGGGCGCTTGAAGGCGAAGGCCGCGATCAAAATTATGGCTGCTTTGCGCTCGATTCATGGGCCGCATACTTTTCCGCCAAGCATTCCGAGATGGTCGCAGCCGTTCGTGAGCGCACAAATGATCCGCTCGCGCAGCCCTCTGCCGAAGAGCTGGCCGCCGACCAGATGATTTTGCAGGGCGTGCTTCGCAAGCTCTGCATCGAGAGCGGCAAGTCGGTCGTCATCGTCGATCAGATTCCGGCGAAGGGCAAAGAGTCGAAAGAGGACAACGAAGTCGGTCGCGTTCTGCCGATGACGGCGAGCGGACTCGAATACTTTGTGGATGTGATGGTCGAAGTCTCTTTGCAAGAGCGCGACGGCGAGATCACGCGCGTCTTTCAAGTTATCAAATCTAACAGCCCTGCCTTTGAGGTCGGTTTCGAGTTGACGGGCGACGTGACCTTCAAAGACTTTATCAATCACCTCCAACGCGCAAACGGTACGGAGCTTCCCGTCGAAGCGCCGAAGCCTTCGACTGTCCCTGAAGTCATCGAAGAAAAACCCGCGCCGCTGACAATCGTGCAGCCGCAGATGACCGTCCAGGAACTCGTCGCGCGCGCCGAAAAACTCGGCTTCAAACAATCGGACGTAGTAACAGGCGCAAAGGTCTATCACAATCAGCCGAACATCTATCGACTTACGCCCGACGAGATCGCAGACCTCGACCGGCGCATGACGGCGCGCGCCGAGAAACTGCGTGCGGATGAGACAGCGCAACCCGACAAACAATCCGCCACAGCCGCAAGCGATTCAAATGCACGGACGCGCAATCTGAAGCGCGCTTAATCAAATCAAGTCGAGAGAAGATGGATGAAGGCCGGCGTTCAAATGCCGGCCTTCTCTTTTTTTGACGCGCGCGGTTGACAGCAACGCCCCGCGTGTCATAGAAGCAATTCAACCCAAATACATTTCACGCGCAAGCGATCATCGAGGTCTGAGCATGACATACATCGTGACGGAAGATTGTGTTGATTGTAAGTACACGGACTGTGCGGCGGTCTGCCCTGTCGAGGCCTTTCACGAATTGCCCGACCGTCTCTACATCAACCCTGAAACCTGTATTGACTGCGACGCGTGCGTCCCCGAATGTCCTGTTGAGGCAATCTTTCCCGAAGCTGCTTTGCCGGAACATTTTGCTCAATGGCTCGAACTCAACAGAGAGGCCGCGCAGTATCCGGTCATCAGTGGCAAAATCCCAGCGCTCGTCGGGCCAAAGTGCAAGGGTAATCATGAGTGAGAACGTTGACGGCTGTGTTGAGGAATGGATGAGACGGATTGGTTGTAGAGGAAAATTATGTCGAATCCGATGCCCGCAATTTTCTTTGGACACGGCAACCCTTTGAACGCGTTGCAGCGCAATGCCTGGACAGAAGGTTGGGCGAGCGTGGGCGCATCTATCATGCGTCCGAAGGCTGTCTTATGCATCTCTGCGCACTGGTATCTCCCTGCGACACTGGTCACGGCTCAATCCTCGCCACGCACAATCCACGATTTTGGCGGCTTTCCGCGTGAGTTATACGAAGTACAGTATCCAGCTTCAGGCTCGCCTGAGCTGGCGCACCGGATCCGCGCGATGCTAGCCCCTGTCGAGGTCGGTCTTGATGAGCGATGGGGCTTAGATCATGGTACATGGTCGGTGCTCTGTCACGTATTCCCGCAGACAGACGTTCCCGTTATCCAACTTGGAATAGACGAAACGCAACCGGCAGCATTTCACTACGAAGTGGGACGACGGCTCGCATCTCTACGAGACGAGGGCGTGCTCATCATTGGAAGCGGAAATCTCGTCCACAATCTGCATGCTTACGGATGGGGACAACATAACATCGAGCCGTACGATTGGGCTGTGCGGTTTGAGAAGCTCGCGCGCGAAGCGCTTACAAACAGCGACCATTCCGTACTCATCAACTATGAAACTCTCGGGCGCGACGCGATGCTTTCGGCTCCCACGCCCGACCATTACCTGCCATTGCTCTACGTCATGGGCGCACAAAGGGACGGAGATGAGGTGACGTTCCCGGTCGAAGGCTTCGATGGCGGCTCAATCTCAATGCTCACCGTACGTATCGGCTGAAATCAAAGCGACGTTTGCGTTTAACCTACCGACCTAATCGTGCCGGAGCGCTTTGACGGGGTCGATGCGTGCGGCGCGTGCTGCCGGATAGAGCGCGGCCAGCACTGCGACGAGCATGGCAAAGAGAATTGCGCCGAGCCACAGCCACGCCGGAAGCGAAAAAAAGTCGATATAAGTTGTGCCTTGCGGCTCAAGCAGGAATTTGAAGACGAGTTGGTTGGCGAGCTTTGAGACGGCCCATGCGGCGAGCGCGCCGACGATGCCGCCTATCAGTCCGATGACGGCGGCCTCAAAAAAGAAGATCAATTTTATCTCGCGGTCTTCCGCGCCGATGGCCTTCATGATGCCGATCTCGCGCGTGCGCTCAAAGATCGACATAATCATCGTGTTGGCGATGCCGAACGATGCCACCAGAAGCGAGATGCCGCCCAGGAGTCCGAGCGCCGAGTTGATGACGAGAAAGACCTTGCGTATCTCGTCCAGCTCGTTGAGCAGACTAAAGGCGTTAAAGTTCGATTCGTTGAGTCGTTTGATAACGTCGTTGACGACGACCGGGTCAGTGACGCGCACCGTCGCCGAAGGGTAGCCTTCGGCCTCGCCTTCGCCGATAACGCCGCCCGCGCGCGCAAGCTCAAACGCGACTTCGCTCAACTCGTCTCGATTGCGTGCGCTCCAGTCGCGTGCAAAGCCGAGCGGCACGTAGATATTGGATTCGGGCATCAGACCGCGAAAACGTCGCCGACCGCCGGGCCTTCCCTCGCCGCTCTCCACCTCGTCCTGCAACACACCGACGATCTTAAACGAATGTGCCACAAGCTGATTGAGTGCGTCCGTCTTATTGTCGCCCGCGCGCTCTTTCTTCTCCGCGCCTTCAAGCGGGATGCCGAAAAAGCTCAACGAGTCGTCCTGATCCGTTTCGCTCTGTGCGCTTCCCTGCTCTCTGTTTTCGCGCCGGTCTTGCGGCGCAAACAGGTCGATGGTCTGGCCGATTGCGTCTTCAGGCGTTTTGAATCCAAAGTCTGAGAGAAACGTTGAATCGACGACGGCCTCGTCGGCTTCTGCCCCGCCGATCATCGCGCCGGCTGCAAACTTCTGAAAACGCGAAGCCTTGTTTGGCACGCGCGCGCCGCCGAAAGATTGCTGCCGCGTACGATTGTTTGCGCGCACGTAAGCGCGAAAACTAACGTTTGGTTCGATATATGCAACGCCGGGAATCTGACTGATCTCGTCGATGGCCGCATCGTCGAGAGCGCGCCCTGATGTGCGCTCTCGACGATCACCGCGTCTCTCTTTATCGCGCTGCTCGTCGCCTTCCGTCTGTTCGCCTTCGGCGCGCTTATTAAATTCGGTGGCGACAAGCGCAGAGATGCTCCGGCCATAGACCGTGATCTCGTTGAACAAATCCAATTCGCGGAAACGCTCGACCGTATTGCGCTGCAAACCCAGACCAAACGAGACCATCGTCACGATGACGGCCACGCCGATCATCACTCCAATCGTCGTCAGAGACGAGCGCAGCTTCGCCTCGCGCAAATTTCTCAACGCCAGCCGCAAAATATCGGTAAAGGGCATCGCTCAAGCTTTCAACTTCAAAAGAATCGGCGCGTCGTATCTCAGGATTACGCGTCAATCAGACAAGTGTTTCAACTACGAATTATGCGGCGGCGCGCGTTTGAGCAAGGCTAAGCTTTAATTCAGCATGGCGAGACGCATCCTGATCTTCTTTAACTGCTCGCGGACTGATTCTGCATCAGGTGCGTTCTCAGTCAGGTTCAGATACATCTGCACATCAATCGATGCCTCGTGCAAACGGTCAAGTTGTGCGAGAAGAACGCCCCTGTCGCGCCGTTTGGAGAGCAGATGCGGCGCAAGCACAAGGATGCGTTCGACGACGGCGAGCGCGCGTCGATACATCTGCGCCTGCGCATAGATGCTTTTGAGATTGGTCAGCATGCGGATGAGTATCTCGCGCTTTGAAACGGCGCGCAGGTGTTCAGACGAAAGCGCGACTTGCCCGCCGTACATCTCGTCGAGGCGATGCTGGCAGTCGTCCTCATCCATTATCTCGCCGTTGAACGGATCGACAAGAACTGCGGACGCATCCGCGTCACACACGCGCACGATGAAATGGCCCGGCATCCCGATTCCTTCGATCTGCAGACCTGCGCGCCGCCCGACTTCCATGTAAACGACCGAGAGCGTGATGGGAATCCCCGCGCGCCGCTCAATCACGCGGTTAAGAAAACTGTTGCGCGGATCATAGTAGTTTTCGCGGTCGCCTTTGAAACCGATCTCGTCAAAAAGATATTTATTGAGCGCGACGACCCTCGCACCATGATAAGCATCGATCTTTTCGCGCGCCTGCGCGCCCATCGCGTCGAGCAGCCCCAACGATTCTTCGACATCGCAGCGCACGTCGTCTTCAGCCGCCAGACACAGTGCTGCGCGCGCGAGGTCAATATCCTCGTCGCGCCGCAAAACTTCTATTGCGAAGCGGCCACGCGCGTCGGCAGCTATGAGTTTGTCTGTCGGAGTCATGTTGGAGACTATGAACACGGAACGCTGAACGCGGAATGAAAAGCAGATGCTTCATCGTTCAGCGTTTATAGTTCAGCATTTATAGTTCAGCGTTTGTCATAGAGGTGTCGCACCGCGTCGAGAGTCCAGTCTCCAAGATTTGCGGTGACGACTTCAGCGCCGGCGGCGCGAAGTTGTTTATCAGAGACAGTGTTTGTGACGGCGAGCGTGCGCATGCCCGCAGCACGGGCGGCGCGCACGCCGGGAGGTGAATCTTCGACGACGAGACACTCGTCCGGGTGAAGCGGCAAAACATGCGAGCCTTCACGATTGTTATTGAGACGTTGCAGCGCGCCGTTGTAGCAAGCCGGGTCGGGCTTGCAGGCCCGAACGTCTTCGGCGCTGATGATTACTTCAAACTTATCCGACAGCCCTGCGCGTTCGAGCGCATAGTCGATTTCATTCCGACGCGCCATGCTGACGATAGCGAGCGGGTAGGCGTAAGAGAGCGCCTTGATAAAGTTGACCGCGCCGGGAAAAAGCGGCAGCTCGTCCTCAATCAAACCGCGATGCAGTTCGGCCTTGCGCTCAATAACTGCGCGCAGCGTCGCGTCGTCCAGTTCCCTCTGCGCGCGCTCGAATGTCGCACGCACAAAGGTTATGTCGTCCATCCCGAGCGAGTCGTAGTAATTCTCTTCGGCAAGCGCGATCCCGTGCCCGTGCAAAGCTTCTTGATATGCTTTCATCTGCAACGGCTCGTCATCGAGAATGACACCGTTGAAATCAAACAGAACGGCTTCAATCATGCAGTTAAGCTCAGACTAATTTGAATGAATTTGGGTGAAACACGGGCATTGTAACAGCAAAGAACAGTGAGCAGTAAGCAGTCGGCAGCCAGCGATAAAAGCAGAGGTTTGGTTTATGTGCTTTCTGCTCAAAGCTGGCTGCTGACCGTTGACTACCTACTGCTTACTATCTCGCCGAGCCGCGCATTCTGTTCCTGAAAAAGCAGCGGCAAGCGTTCGCTCTCAAGCACGTCGAGACGGCGCATCAGCTCTGCCAGCGCCAGCTCGTTTTTGAGATTGATCTTGAAATCAACGTCCGAGCGCAAACGATCCTTGTCGTTTTGCCGGTTTTGCGAGATGAGGATGACGGGCGCAAGCAGTGCGGCGACAATTCCGTTGATCACGTCGAGGAAGCTATAGGGAAACGGGTCAAGACCTCGATCTCGATAGACCCACGTGTTGATAAAGACCCAGAGCGCGACAAACAAAGCGGTGGCGACGATAAAGGCCCAACTACCGCCGAATGATGAGAGCGCATCGGCCATCCTGTCGGCGAAGGTCTTGCGCTCCTCTTCCATCTCGTTGACGTTGCGCGAGACGCGCTCGCGCAAAAGCTCGTCCGTCTTGCGCAAGCGATCCGCAACGGCTGAGAGCATACGCAAAGCAACGTCGGGGTTGGCGCGTACAAAGCCGAGAAAATCTTCGCGCGTGAGCACAGCAAGCCGCGCGTCCTGGGTGACGGTCGCATCTGCCGAGCGCGGCTTGCCGTCGAGGATTGCCATCTCGCCGAAGAAATCGCCGCGACCGAGTTCGGCCAATGTTACGTCGTCGCCGCCCGCATCACGCACGTGTATGCGAACGCGCCCATCTTCGACCAGATACATCGCATCGCCGCGACTTCCGGCCTTAAAGACGCGCGCTCCCGTGCGCGCCTCGCGCACGTCCAACAATTCACGCAGGGCCGTCGTCGCCTCGTCTTCAAGCGAAGCAAAAAGCGGGACCGAACGAACGGCCTCAAGCGTCATCTTCGAGTGAGTTTTTTTCGGCATCACAATCCCCACAGGATTTGTCAGTTGTCTGTCGTCAGTTGTCCGTTGTTTTTACCTTATGCTTACGCATTGTTGTTAAAAGCGGCAAGTCGCACAAAACAAACAACCGACGACTGACGACTGACTGCTTTTAATTGTCCACAACTTTTCCGTCTTTGAGAAAAACGGTGCGGTCGGCAAAGGCTGAGGCGAGTTCGCGGTCGTGCGTGACCATGAGGATGGTGAGATGGTCGTGCGCGACCATCTCGCGCAAGAGCGTGAGCAGTTCGTGCGCGCGCGTCGAGTCGAGATTGCCCGTCGGCTCGTCGGCGAGAAGAACGCGCGGGCGATTGGCAAGCGCGCGCGCGATGGCGACGCGTTGCTGCTCGCCGCCGGAGAGCTCGGAAGGGCGATGTCCGGTGCGCCCGCCGAGTCCGACGCGTTCGAGCAGCTCGCGCGCGTTCTCTTGTCGCTCGCGTCCGCGCACACGCCCGAAGGCCAGCGCCAGTTCGACGTTTTCGGCGGCGGTCATTGTCGGGATGAGATTAAAATTCTGAAAGATCATCCCGACGGCGTGGCGGCGATAGCGTGCCATCTCGCGCTTTGAGAGCGGCGCAAGCGAGCGTCCTTCATACGCGATCTCGCCGCTCGTCGGCCTGTCGAGCCCGCCGAACAGATTTAGAAGAGTAGATTTCCCTGAACCCGACGTGCCCTGCAATGCAACAAACTCGCCCTCGACAACTTCGACCGACACGCCGCCCAAAGCGGCCACTTCGTTGCTGCCCATTTGGTAAACGCGCGTCACCTCGCGCGCCTCAAGCAAATTCTTCATGCCACGCTTCTCCAGAGAATTTCTTAAGCTCGCGGAGATTAACACGAAAAAAGCCTTCAAACGTAAATCGTGAAGCGTATATAGATTTCAACTTCTATATACGCTTCACGATTTACGTTTGAAGGCCTTTCACACTGCTTTTAGACCATCTTGTATTCGGAATCAACGTCCTCTTCGGCGGAGGCGACGCGATAGTTGAGCGACTGTTTTTGCTTGGTGATGAGCAGGTCGTCTTTGGTCTTCAAAAGGTCTGCGCGGTTATAAACCGACAGCTCGAAGTTGTAGCCATGCGTGATTGCATCCTTCGGGCAAGCTTCGACGCAGTAGCCGCAAAAGATGCAGCGACCATAGTCGATGTTATAAACCTCCGCATAGCGTTCATCGACTCCGGTGCGCTCAGCAGGCGGGCGCGGGTCGTCTGCCGCGACGATGTAGATGCAGTCCGACGGGCAGGCCGCCGCGCACAGATAGCAGGCCACGCATTTCTCTCGTCCGATCTCGTCAACGTGCAGAAGATGCTGCCCGCGAAAACGCGGCTGCAAAGTGACAGGCTCGTCCGGGTATTGAACCGTCCACTTCTCCTTCGGGATGTAGGAGAAGGTCGTGGACATGCCCTTGATGATCGCCTTCGTCGATTCGATGATGTCGCTGATGATGGACATAAAACCTCGTCAGCTATTAGCTGTTAGCTGTCAGCTATTAGCCAGTCCAAATACATGGGTGAAAGATTTCAATCTTCCGGCTAAAAGCTAATCGCTAACAGCTAATCGCTTTTCACACAAACTCCAAACGACTAAAGAAATAGGCCAGCTCAATCTGTGCATTCTCTTCCGAGTCAGACCCGTGAACGGCGTTGTTGCCGATTGACGCGCCAAACTCTTTGCGAAGCGTGCCCGCGTCGGCCTTTGCGGGGTCGGTCGCGCCCATCAGATCGCGCCATGCTTTGACCGCGCCCTCTTTTTCCAGTGCGAGCACGACGCACGGGCCAGAGGACATAAACTCCGTCAGTTCGCCGAAGAATGGACGCTCGCGGTGGACGGCGTAGAAGCCTTCGGCTTCGCGCTGCGTCAGATGAATGAGCTTCATGGCGCGGACGCGAAAACCGCCGTCGATCACCTTCTGAAGTATTGCGCCCGTCTTTGCGGCGCGCACCGCGTCGGGCTTGATGATTCCAAAAGTAAGATTACCTGTCTGCTCCGTCATTATCTCAACAGTTCCTTCTCTCTTGATTGATTACTGCTTGTCTTCAGGTCGTCTGCCATCGCGCGTCTCGCGAACGATGTCGATCAAAGCATCGAGCCTTTGATCTGAATGCGTTCGCTGCGCAGCTAACTCCGCCATCCTGTCCGATAATTTGGCCATCGCTTCTTCGGTTCGGATTTGCGCGTCGGCAAGCGCGGCGATTTTCTGCTCCGAATTTGCCTGCGCCTCTGCCAACGTATCAAGCCGCTCGTCAAAACTCTGAGCCAGCTCGACCAGCTTGTCCAACCGCTCATCGATATTACTGACGGCTGTTTCGACTGCGCCCAGACGCTTGCTCGCGTCGCGCGCTATCACGGCGAGGTTGGCAATTATCTCTTCAGCCCTCGATAAACGATCTTCGCTCGACATAGACCTTCGCTCTTTGAATCTATGCGGCGGCGCGCGAAGAGAGCACTTCTTTCATCGCCTGCCCGATGTCGGCGGGCGAATGGACGACGCGGATGCCTGCTTCTTCCAGAGCGCGCATCTTCTCGGCTGCCGTTCCCTTGCCGCCTGCAATGATTGCGCCCGC
>CBDUCU010000097.1:0-10392 GCA_965365725.1 uncultured bacterium
TCGTGCCGGGCGGCTGCTCTGGCTTCCAGTACAGCCTCAATATCGAAGAAGCTTCACGCCAGGGCGACCAAGTGGTCGAGATGCACGGCGTGCGTCTGTTCATCGATATGTTCAGCGCACAATATCTAAACGGCGTTCAGATCGATTATGTGACGAACATGATGGGTTCGGGCTTTGCCTTTAACAACCCGAACGCGACGGGCGGCTGCGGTTGCGGCTCGTCGTTCACAGCCTAAGCTTTGATCGCAGCTTAAACAGGGCGAGAGGACCTTTGCGTCCTTTGCTAATACTTCGCGTGCTTTGCATTACTGATTCTGAGGTTTAGTAGCGCAAAGCACGCAAAGAAGTTGAAGGCTGCGCTCTTTTTCTCGTCGATAGACTTTAAGCGGGGGCAAGTCCTCTTCCGCGCCTGCGAAACAACGTAAGTTGAATGATTCAAGTTTACGTGGCGCAGTTCGCGAAGAGGGCTTGCCCCGTCGGCATTATGTTTTATCAAACACATTTTAAGGAGCTTAAATTATGGCGAGGATTGAAGCCGAGACCGCGACGGGCACGCAAGTTTTAGAGACCGCCGAGGGGCGCAAACTCGTGCTCGCGCTCGAAGACGCTGGTATTGACATCCTGCATCGTTGCGGTGGCAAGGCTAAATGCACGACCTGCCGCGTCGAAATCTTGGAAGGCGAGGCGGGCGAGATGAATGAAGCCGAAAGCGCGAGGCTTTCCGCCGAAACGGGGCTTGCGGAAAACGTCCGGCTTTCGTGTCAGGTACGCGTCGCGGGCGATATGAGCGTGCGCGTCATCAATCAAGCGAGCGTCAAAGGAATCGACGCAGGCACGCGCCCGAGCGAAGACTAAAAGAAGGCAAAAGTAAAAAGGTAAAAGGCAAAAGTGAGAAGGCGGATGCGCCCTCTTCACTTTTGCCTTTTACCTTTTTACTTTTTACTTGCTAAGTGCCTGGTCGATTGCAGCGCGGAGTTTTTGCGGGCTGGATTGCGGGCTAAAGCCGATAAAGCGGTTGAGTATGCGTCCGTCGCGCATGATAAAAACCTGCGGGATGTTTGTTCGATCCTGCATCAGGCGCAGAGAAAATTCACGCGAGGCAAAGCCGAGCTTATAATCGATGCCAAACTCTTTGGCGAAGGCTCGGGCCTTCTCAGTTGTGGTCTTCGGGTCTTCGGTTGAAAGACCAACTATTTCGACTCCGCGCTCGCGGTACTCGCGCCCGATCTGGATGAGATGCGGCACTTCGTTGCGACACGGCCCGCACCATGTCGCCCAGAAGTTGAGCACTAAGAGTTTGCCGTCGTAGTCGGCAAGTTGAAATGTGCCGCCGTCGAGCGCAGGAAGTGCTTCGGCAAGGACAGGATTTTCAGGCAAGGCTTTTTTCGCCGGACGGCTGAAGCTGACAAAGGCCACGACGAGCAGCACCGCCAGAGCCGTCAACGCAACGGCGAGCCGCGTCTTCGTCATCAACGATTGCGTGCGACGCGGCGGCGGTTGAACAGCGTTCTGTTTCTGCTTTCGACTGGATTTTCCGGCGGCTGACATCAATATTCCTTTCAACACTGATCCGGCGGCACGCATCCATCTCGATCAGCGCGCAACCGATATGACATTTTAAGTCTAATGATGCGACAAACCAAACGCGCGGCTTTATGAAAGTTCGGCGGATGTTTACAGACGTGCAGACTCCTTTTGGCTTGTTCCTTACTCTACTACTTTGATGCGCGCATTATGCAGTAACGTCTGTGCGAATGACAGGATTGCGCGCGCGCGACGCTTGGTGATAATCTCTCGCGCGTCAATTTATTATTTGCATCACCGCCGCCAATAACAGACGATACGCAAGCGCACGAATTTTTGGCCGTCAAGCTGTAACGCGCCGGCACAAATTCTCTGGACTTGGTCGTCTCAAAAAGTCTTTACGAACGCACACTCTCTAAAAATCTGGAGGCTCTATGCTCATCGATTTGTCGGGCCATCTCCCGGCCAGCCTTGCGATGTTTGACGGACTCGTTCACGGAGCAGACGGGGGCGCGATCATGAAAGTGCTCGTGCGCTGGATACACTTCGTCGCCGGCATCGCATGGATCGGGCTGCTCTATTTCTTCAATCTCGTCAACGTCAACTTTATGAAGGCGCTTGACGCTCCGACCAAAAAGGTCGTCATCCCCGCGCTGATGCCGAAGGCGCTCTGGTATTTTCGTTGGGGCGCGCTCGTTACGGTGCTCGCCGGTTTGATGTACTACACGATGTACATCGTTCCCGAAGAGGGTGGCGCTTCGGCTGCAAACCTTACATCGGGTGAGCGGCTGGGACTCGTCGGCATCTGGCTTTTGATCGTGCTTGTCTTTTACGCGATTCTTTTCTTCTTCTATCGCGTTCCCGCGCTGACGAAGGACGGGCGCGTATTGGCCGCCGCAGTCATCGTGTTGATGATTGCGATGACGGCGGTCGTGCTCTACGTGCTCGGCACGCGGAGCAACAACTGCGACGCGCTCGGCAACTGCGTCTATCTCGGCAACAAGACGCTCTCAATCGGAGTGGGCGGAGGTCTCGGCATCCTTATGCTTCTGAATGTGTGGGGCATTATCTGGCCCGCGCAAAAGCGCATCATCGCGGCGACCGAAGCGGGCACGCCGCCCGATGCGACGCTTGCGCGCCGCGCCTTTCTCGCCTCGCGCACGAACGCCTGGCTTTCGCTGCCGATGCTCTTTTTGATGGCGCAATCGCACGACTACGCGTTCTTCGCGGGCAAGTAAAGTTTTTCTGCTTGAAAGAGAACACGGACGAACGCTGATTTAACGGATTGACGCGGCTCATACCTGCTGTGCAAATCGGTTAAATCAACGTTCGTCCGTGTTCTCTTCTTTTATCTCCGCCGCCTCCGCCACACTAAAGCTTTATGCTCTCAACCTATTCGTAACACCTCGCACGCACGCGCCGGAGTAAACTTCAAAAGCAGTCATCCTCGCTTTACGATTACTAACAAATGCACTACTCGGAGGTTAAAGATGAGCGACCTTGTCACATATAAACCACAACAGTTCGATCTTTCCGGCTTAAACGGCATCTCGGACGAGACGCTTGAGATGCACTTCAAGCTCTACGAGGGCTACGTCAAAGAGACCAACCGTTTGACTGACAAAATCTCGGCCTTTCTGCAAGACGGAAAAGTCGATCAGGAAGAGATGCCGGCCTATTCGGAGCTGACGCGGCGGCTCGGTTTCGAGTACAACGGCATGGTGCTGCACGAATACTATTTCGGAAACATGAAGAAAGGTTCGACGACCGTCGATGCCGAAAAGAGTTCTGAATTCTTTCGCGCCGCCGAACGAACATTCGGCAGCTACGACATCTGGAAGGCTGATTTCGTCTCGGTCGGCAAGATGCGCGGCGTGGGCTGGGCCATCTGCTATCAGAACCCGGCCAACGGACGACTCTCAAACCACTGGATTACGCTTCACGAAGTCGGAAACGTTTCGGGTTTTAATCCCGTGCTCGTGATGGACGTGTGGGAGCACGCCTTTATTCTCGATTACAAACCCGCAGAGCGTCCGAAATATATTGAAGCCTTCTTCTCAAACATCGACTGGGCTGCCTGCGAAGCGCGTCTCAAAAGCGATTCCGTCAACGCGCGTTCCGCTTAAATTTTTTTTCACCACAGAGACACAGTTTGTTCTGACTGTGTCTCTGTGGTGAAAACTTTTTCCGCCTAAGCTCGACCCCTGCCCTTGTCGCGCTCGCCCCGTCTTTGGGCTTATACTCCCCACACAATCCATAAACTTTTTCGGAGGTCGAATATGAAACTCTCTCGACGCGCGCAAACGTTCGTCACACTCAGTCTTCTTCTTGTCGCTTCTTTTGCCGGTTGCTCAACGCCAACCAATACAAACACTGCGAGCATAACGACGACGACAAACACCGCCGCAACGCCCGCGCCGCAACAACTTACTGAGGGCGCGCGCCCGCAGCGAATCGCCGACATGGCGGCGCAACGCGGCGCAGAAGAAGAGGCCAAGCCCGTCCTCAAGATCGTCCAGCCATCGGACGGCTCAACCATCGACGGCTCGACCGTGCGTGTGCGTCTCGATCTATCCGGCGACCTCAAGGGCTACAAGCCGCACAAAGACCCCGCGACCGGGATGGGCAATCACATCCACGTCATCCTCGACAACGAGCCTTACGAAGCCTATTACAACACGGGCGAACCCTTCGAGCTGCGCAACGTCTCCGAAGGCCAGCACACCCTGCGCGTCTTTGCCTCGCGCCCATGGCACGAGAGCTACAAAAACGAAGGCTCGTTTCAGATGGTCACCTTTACGGTCAAAGGCGGCGGCGATGCGTCAAAACCGACGACGACAAACACAGGGCAGGTGATGGCCAATAACAACAGCGCTGCCGCCAACGCAAACGCTTCGACCACCTCCACGCCCGAAGGAAAAGACTATGCCGCCAAAGCGAACGCTGCGGGCGTGCCCGACCGCTCAAAACCGCTTCTCACCTACAGCCGTCCGAAGGGCGAATACAAGGACGCTGACGCAGACCCCGTCATGATCGATTTCTGGCTGACAAATGCAAAGCTTGAAGGCGACGGCGGCGAGTATCGCATACGCTGTTCAATCGACGGCGGCGAGCCGAAGTTTATTACCAAGTGGGAGCCGCTCTGGTTGAAGGGTTGGACGGGTGGCAAACACAAGGTCAAGCTCGAACTCGTTGACAAAAGCGGCAGCGTTGTCGCCAATGGTGGTTACAATTCGACCGAGCGCGAGATCACGGTCGTCAAGTAGATGTGCCTGTCGTCAGTTGTCCGTCGTTTGTGTGTGGCAGCCTGCCGCGCGCGACAAAGGTTCAGGCTGCGATATGGAAACAATAGACAACTGACGACGAACAATTGACAGCTTTTATCAACCGAACCGATGCTTTCAATCAGCTCGAAGCTTGCCGAATTTGACGCGCTTGTCGCAGAGGCTGCGGCATGCAACAGGTGTGAAGCTTTGTGTGAGCGGCGCGCGGTGCTTAGCCATTACAATGGTCGCGTGGACGCGCGCGTGATGTTTATCGGCGAGGCTCCGGGCAGGCAGGGCGGCGACCGCACGCGCGTTCCCTTTTCGGGTGATCAGTCGGGACGAAATTTTCAGCGTTATCTCGATTCAACCGGTCTTGCGCGCACGGAGATTTTTATCTCGAACGCCGTTCTCTGTAACCCGCGAACCGAGACGGGGGCAAACCGCAAACCGACAAATCGTGAGATCAAAAATTGTTCTGACTATTTGCGCAGACAGATCGAGTTGATTGATGCGCGCGTCGTCGTCACGCTCGGCGCGGTCGCGCTTGCCGCACTCTCAGCCGTTGAGTATCATCCGCTCACGCTAAAAAGAGATGCAGGGCGCGTCTTTGAATGGGCGGGCAGATTTCTTGTTCCGCTCTATCATCCGAGCCCGCAGGTGCTCGCCTCGCACCGGCGCGAAGACGCGCAGATGCTCGACTACAGAGCAGTCGCGCTTGCCGTCAAACGCGCCGAAATCCTTGCGCGAAGATGATGTTTTTGAAAGAGATGATTAAACACAGCAGACGCCGCAGACGCAGTTTGTTCTAACTGTATCTGCGGTGCCTCTGTGGTTAAATATTTTCGTTCCATAGATTCAAATTTAGAACTGGTGTCAACTCGTCTTTTGAAGTGAGCGAAACAATCATAACTGAAACCTCTTTGACTACGGCCCGCATATCGCCGCTCGACGCTGCACACGCGCGACTCGGCGCGCAGATGGGCGTGCGCGACGGCGTGCGCATCCCTTTAAGTTACGGCGATCCCAGCGCGGAGTATGAATCTGTGCGCGGCAGCGTTAGCGCGGGCCTCATCGATCTTTCGTCGCGCGGGCGCATCATCGTCTCAGGCACAGAGGCTGTGATGTTTCTCAACGGTCTTGTCACAAACGATGTCAAGACGCTCGCCGACGACGCTTGGATGTGGGCCGCCTTTCCAAACGTGCAGGGCCGTCTGATCGCGCTCGCGCGCGTCGTGCGACTCAGCGACGAGTTTCACTTTGACACTGAACCGGCCACGCACGCGGCCGTCGTCAAGTCGCTTGGGCGTTTTACGCTGGCAGGCGATTTTCGCGTCCGCGACGCGACAAACGAGACGGCGAACATCTGCGTGCAGGGCGCTCGCGCCTCGCGCATCGTCGCCGAAGTCTTTGGTGAAGAGGCCGCGCGCATCGAACGCTTTCGCGCGCAACGCGTGCAGCTTGAAGACCGTCGTGCATTCCTCATTCGTGCGACGCACACATCGGAAGATGGTTTTGACGTTTTCTGCAAGGCCGAAGATGCCGTGAAGATTTGGGAAGCGTTTGTGAGTGCGGGCGCGCGACCCTTCGGATTTGACGCGCTTGAAATCCTGCGCATCGAAGCGGGCGCGCCGCTCTATGGCGCAGACGTTGATGAGACAAACGTCGTGCTTGAAGCCGTACCCGATGAAGCCGTGAGCTTTACAAAGGGCTGTTACGTCGGCCAGGAGATCATCGCGCGCATACACTGGCGCGGTCACGTCGCAAAAAAGTTGACGGGTCTCGTCATTGAGAGCGAAACGGCAACGCTCGCGGGCGCGAGCATCCGCGCCGTCAACACAGAGCGCGAGATCGGTCGCATCACATCTTGCGCCTACTCGCCGCGACTCGGGCACACGGTCGCGCTCGGCATACTCAAGTACGACTTTCTCAAACCGGAGACTGAAGTGCAGATTCTTCTGGGCGAGAATGAAACGACGGTGGGGCGCGTTGTCGCGCTGCCACACGTGCGCGGCAGTTGGTACGAATCGGATGCGAGCGCGGGAGCGGAAGCATGAGCGAGCATCAGCCGCCGACTGAAGTGCAGCCGTCGAGCAACGCGCAGGGATTGGCCTACGAGCAGGCGCGGCTTGCTTATACAATCATCGAGTCGCTTCTTGAGCACACGCGCGTCTTGAGCGATCTGGTCGCGCTGATGGCGCAGGCTCTCGGCGAAGAGACCGCCGACGCGCTGACGCAAACGCCACATTGGAGCGCATACATGGAGAGCCGCCGCGCGCTTGAGACGACGCGCACCGACCTCGAACGCTTCACCGAAGTCTGGACGAAATTGGCGGAAGGAAAAGGTGATCAGTAGATGCTTGCCGGTAGTCGGCAGGGAATTCGATAAGAGCTTTTTCTACCTGCTACAGCCTACCTTCTACCGGCCACCTCAAAAAAGCGACTGTTGATTTTCGAGGTCTTTGGGGTTGACCGTTTCCAATCCGAGCAGACGCTTTAGCTTGTTGGCGCTTGCGGGCGCGTGCCCTTCGTAGAAGTTGCTGAAATAGGCGAAGAGGTGCGGGACGCGCTCGCTCAGACGCTCGATGGCGCGCGCCCAACGGTCTAGATTAAGACTCATATCACGCTGCACGATGTCAAAGCGCACAAGATCGCGCGCGCCCATCCAACGAATATAAGCAAAATCCGATGTGTCAATAATGGAGGCTGCCGCGCGCCAGATGCGCTCGCGCGAAGCCCACTGTCCCTCGACGAGTGAGAGCGTAACATTGGCGCAACGCGCAAGCGGGCGTATCAACTCTTCCTCAAACCAGAAGGGATCACGAAACTCGACGGCGAAGCGAATGTCTGCGGGCAAAAGCTTGAGAAATTCGTCGAAGGCGCTCGCATTCTCGCGCGTCGCCTCAAACTGCGGTGGAAGCTGCACAAGGACGACGGCCAGTTTCTCTTTGAGCAGCCGTGCGCGTTCGCAAAACTCCGCCAAAGCACGCGCGGCCTGTTCGCCTCGCAGCGCGTGCTCGTGCGTAATCGCCTGCGGCAACTTGAGCGCGAAGGTAAAATCATCCGGCGTTTTCATCCGCCAACCTTCTATTGCCGAAACAGGAGGCGTGGCATAAAAGGTTGAATCAACCTCGACGGTGTCGAACGCGCGCGCATACTCTTCAAGCATTCGGTCTGTGCGCGTGCCGCGCGGGTAAAAGATCGGACGCGCGGCGGCGGGCGGCGTTGTCCAATCGTCGTAGTTCCATCCCTGACAACCAATCTTCACAACTCTCTTCATCTGAAAGCGCTCATTCCATTTTTATATGTCAAATAGGATTGTTCGGGCATCTCGTCAAAAAGATTTGAAGTGATGCCGTGCTCATCCGTCAACACGGCATACAATCATCTGAAAGATTCCGAGTAGTCGTCGCTCGACGCGTAAGACCGACAGACCGGCGCGACGCGCCTCTTCAGCCGTGCGACGGTTGAAGTGATCGTCGATGAGAGCGACAGTCAAAAGGCTCAGCCCGTCAAAGACGTAACCGAGCAAGCCTTCTGGCCGGACGTGTTCAACCAACACGATGCGACCACCGACGCGCACCACGCGTCGCAATTCCGCAAAGGCGCGTTGCGGCTCTTTGACCGAGCAGAAAACGAGCGTCGCAAGGGCGGCATCGAAGGTCGCATCGTCAAACGGAAGCCGCTCTGCATAACAACGCACGAGCTGCACGTCGAAGGGCCGCCCAATCTTTTGGCGCGCAATCTTAATCATCCCAACGCTCGGCTCGCACGCGGCAGCGCGCACGCCCGCCGGATAGAATGCAAAGTTCGCTCCTGTTCCCGCGCCGACTTCAATCAGGCGCGCGCCCGTCGGCAACTCGCTGGCGGCCCGCGCACGCAACGCTGCAATTACCAATCGTTCGAGCGGGCGCATCGCGCGGTCGTACCCGGCGGCAAGTCGATCATAGATGGTTTGCTGCGCGTTCATTTACCGTTATTCGTCGTCATCTCGTTAAAACTGCGTCGAGAGCCGCTAGATTGTCCGTCATTAACTGCAGAGAGTCTAACTGCTTGAAGAAGTTCTTGAACGAATCCGATTGTTTACCTGCAAGAGCACCGTGCTTGACGGCTTGCGCGGCGCGGTGTTAGGTTGAAGACCCTTGCGCCGAAAGGATTCTATTAGTCAAAGCAACAACCAGAGAAGTATCAGAAGCTTTCGGATGAATCTGCGGCGTTTGCTCTTTTATAAATCGTTATCACATCGCTAAATCGGGCCGAGCTGCGCAAATCAGAGTCAAATCTTTGCGTGCGTGAGTCGGCCCGCCGTCGCAGGTTGACAAGGGAAGTCGGGTGAAAGGCCCGCACGGTTCCCGCCACTGTGTACCGGCGATTGTGTCGCGCGCAAAAGTTTTAGAAGCCACTGACGCATGCAAAAAAGTTTGCGTTGGGAAGGCATGCGCGCCGACGCGTCTGAGCCGGAAGTCAGGAAACCTTGCCTGCAAAATAGCTGTTAGCTGTGAGCGATTAGCTTTTAGTTATTGTTTGGCTAAAAGCTAATCGCTAAAGGCTAATTGCTTCTTCGGACGGAGGCGACCGCTTGTGCCCCGGGAAAGGGCGAGTGGCGTCGGGCGTTGATCTTGAGTGAGGCTCACGGTCGGGAGCAGCGCAAACGTTTTTGCCGCGTCCGTATTCGTTGAGTGTTTCCATTCGGTAAGTTCAAACGCAAGAAGCCCTCGGTCTTCTCCAACAAAGGGAAGACCGAGGGCTTTTTTATTGTTTGTCGCGCTGCATGAAAGCTTGAAAAAACTCTGCTCTCAAGAGAGACGCTTTACCGTCCTTCTCAGAAAGGATTTTCAAAACGATGAGAAGGAAGCTTGTTTCAAACACCATCGCTCTTATTTTCGTGCTGGCGTGCGTCGTCACACACGCACAGCAACCGCCCGCCGCTTCTTCTGCTTCAATCGCAGGACGCGTCACAGACCAAAGCGGCGCGGCGCTACCGGGCGCTGTCGTCACTCTCTATGCGCGCGACCGCAGCGCCGCCGTTCGCATCGCTACCGTAACCGATGCTTCTGGCACGTATCGCTTCGATCATCTTGCGCCGGGCGAATATGTTTTGGAGGCCGGGGCCGAAGGCTTTGCGCGGGTTGCCGCGCGCGTCTTGAAAATCTCGCGCGGCTCGTCGGCACTCGCAATCGACATTCAGCTTGAAGTCGCGGGCGTGAGCGAAGAGGTCGTCGTCACCGCGTCGGACGCTCCGCAGACGGTCGATGAAGTGTCGAAGGCGGTCAACGTTGTCGGGCGCTCAGAGATCGACGAGCGCGACGAATACTCAATCGCTGAAGCTTTGCGCACCGTGCCCGGTCTTCGCCTGCAACAGTTTGGCGGCCCCGGCTCGTTTACCACGATCAAGATTCGCGGTCTGAGAAATCAGGACACGGCGCTGCTCATCGACGGGTTGCGTTTCCGCGATGTGACAGCGCCGCAGGGCGAAGCCTCAGGCTTTTTGAGCGACCTTGTGGCGACCGATACGGGGCGCGTCGAAATCCTGCGCGGGTCTGGCTCGTCGCTCTACGGAACGAACGCCATCGGCGGGGTCGTCAACGTCGTAACGGACGAAGGC
>CBDUCU010000098.1:0-10347 GCA_965365725.1 uncultured bacterium
GGTCACATCCTGCCCAACAACCACGTCGTCGAGGGCGCGGACACCGTCACCGTCAGCTTCGGCGGCGAGAAGGCTTATCCGGCGCGCGTCGTCGGTCGAGACCCCGACACTGATCTTGCCGTCATACAGGTGCAACAGACTCCGCGCGAGCTTCTCAAGGTTGTGCCCTTTGGCGATTCCGACCGATTGATCGTCGGTCAGAAGGTCTTAGCCATCGGCAACCCGTTCGGTCTTGACCGCACGCTGACGACAGGCGTGATCTCCGGTCTCCAGCGTCCGATTCAGGCGCGCACGGGCCGCATCATCGAAGGCGCAATTCAAACCGACGCTTCGATCAATCCGGGAAATTCGGGCGGGCCGCTTCTCGATTCGCGCGGGCGGATGATCGGCATCAACTCGCAGATACTCAGTCCGGCTGGCGGCTCGGTCGGCGTGGGCTTTGCCGTTCCAGTCAACATTGCCAAGCGCATCGTTCCGCAGCTCATCACAAACGGGCGCGTCGTCCGTCCCAAGCTCGGCATCTATCCGCGCGCCGTCAGTGATCTTCGCGGCGTGCGTCTGCCCGTTGAAGAAGGCTTGCTCATCATGCAGCTTGAGCAGGGCGGCTCGGCTGCTGCCGCAGGTCTCCGCGCGATTGAGCAGACCGCCGACGGCGACGTTGTCTTGGGCGACATCATCATGACTATTGACGGCGAGAAAGTGCGCGATGCAAACGACCTCTTCCGCATACTCGACCGTCGTCAATTCAACGACGTGGTGCAGGTTGAAATCTACCGCGACGGCAACCGGACGACCGTGCCCGTTCGTCTCTTGCCCGAACGACGCGGCGTGTTCCGGCGCGAGTAAGCAAGAGTTGCCCGAGCTTTTCATCAAAGAATCTTTTGGCTGGGTTTGCCTGCGCTGCCGCGACGCGGCAAACGCGCAAGCGGTGTCTGAAAAAAATGTGCGCGCCCCTGAATCAGCGGGGCGCGCACGTTTTTTTCATGAAGGCGAAGGCGGCGAGCGTTCCACTCAGCTCTCAACGCATGGTCTTGCGCGTTGGCACGAAGATGCAGGAGGAAGAACCCTCTTCTGTCCCGTCTGTGATGCGGAAGAGTCCAATTCTGAAAGCCGATAATTCATCCAGCGCGTAACAAACGCCGCAGCTCGTCAAGCCGCGCGTCAGGCTCGCCGAAATTGCTGCGATAATCCTCAAAGCTTCTCTCAATAACGACAAGCGCTTCGTCGCGGTCGTACACGTCGGCAATCTCGACGCGGCGCGGGGCTTCGTGCGGGAGTTGTTTGTAGGTGAGAAAATAGTGGCGCAGGCGGTCGACCAGTCCGGTCGGGACTTGCGCAATGCTTTCGATATGGCCGAAGGCAACGTCGGAATCAAGCACGGCGATGATCTTGTCGTCGGCCTCGTTGCCGTCGATCATGCGCAGGCCGCCGACGGGTCGCGCTCGAATAAAGATGTTGCCATGAGTGACGGGTTTTTCCGTCAGCACGCAGATATCCATCGGGTCGCCGTCGCCGCGCACGCCCGTGCGTCCGGTTCTTTCCTCGCAGAGACGGCCCACGCTCTCGCCGCAAAAACTTTGCGGGATAAAACCGTAAAGCGTCGGCGGAAACGAAGAGAAGCGTTGCGGGCGATCAACTTTTAGATGGCCCGAAGGCTTATCCAATTCGTATTTGACCGCATCGGTCGGGACGATCTCGATATAGGCATTAACGACGCGCGGCGCTTCCGCACCTGCGGTTACGCCGTGCCAGGGGTGCGCCTGAAAAAGTAGCGACAAGAGCTTGTTGAGAGCTTGATTTTCATCTACCGACATGACGATTTAGACCTTCAATGCTGAGCGCGTATCGAGCCAATTCTCTGTGATAGAATCGCCGGCGCGCTCCGCTTCATCTGTTTGTAAAATTAAGAATTGCTTCGATCTCGATTATGGACGCGTCGGGCGGGTTGTGTCCATCGGTCTATGACGGGAGCGCGCGGCCCGCAATTTTTAGTCGCGTTGAAATTTTAACAACCGCAAGACGTATTCGCGCGATGCGTCATAGTTCAATGTCAGCGATCACAACCACAGCGCAGACGCAAACTCAAGCGTCCTCCCAAAGCGCGCGGCGCGCCGTCTCTGTGCGTTGGATTATCAGCGCGCGCGACGATCTGGTGTGGATCATCGGGTCGGTTGCGTCGAGCTATTTGATGCTTGCGCTCTATGTCGGCAGCATCGTCCCGCTTGTTCCGATGGTCGTCGCGTGGGCCGTGCTGATCGACGCGCCGCACGTCTTTGCCACCTTCTCGCGCACATACTTTGACCGCGAAGAACGTCGCTCGCGCGGACGGCTCTTGTGGGGCTCGCTCGCCTTCTTTCTCGTCGGCCCTTTGATGGTCTTTGCCGGTGCGGGGCTTGTCTTCTTCTTTCTTGCCGCACTCTGGGCCTATTACCATCTCGTCAAACAGCACTATGGTTTTATGGTGCTCTACAAAAAGAAGAACGCCGACCTCGCTCCGGTTGACAACTTACTCGACCGCACGTTTCTACTCTTCGCCTTCTGGTTTCCGTTCGTCGCCTTTGTGACGCGCGACGCGGAAGCCATGAAGCGCGTCCCCGCTTCGCTTCACGCCAGCTTGTGGTATTTGGAAAAATTTCTTCTCGCTGCAACTGTTCTCGCGGGTGCGGCGTGGCTTGCGCGACAGTTGCAGCGCGCGTGGCGGCGCGAAAGTTTAAATGTCCCGAAGTATCTGCTTTTGGCGGCGGCTGTTCCGATGCATTGGGTCGTGCTTTTAACTCCGATGCCGCACAAGCCCATCGCCATCGTCGCTATCCTGACGATTTATCACAACTTTCAGTATCACCGTCTCGTCTGGTTTCACAACAAAAAGTACACACGAGGGGATGAGTGTCGAGAGCGTTACGGCGCGGCGGAGATGATCAGCCGCAGGCTTCTTTTTTACATAATCTGCGGCGTGCTCTTTGGCGTGTGGTATCAGGGCGCGCGGCAGTTTGTAAACTGGCAGGCTTCCGTCAACGAGGCGACGCTTTGGACGCAGGCTCTCTCGGCGTTTCTGTGGGGTTACGCATTTATTCATTACTACCTGGACTCGAAAATCTGGCGCGTGCGCCGCGATGCTTCGGTCGGGCGAGCGCTGCGGATGGAATGAAAATAGAAATGGGTGCGCTTGAAAATTTCAAGCGCACCCATTTCCGCCCCCTTGTTACCCCTTGCTCTTTGAAAAAATCAGTATTTTAGAAAACTACTTGATGTTCTCTCTGTTTGTATCGGCGACGGCCTTCAAAGCCTGAAAGGTCGGCGGCCAGAGTCCTACAAAAATAGCTGCGTCTTTTTTGCCCGAAAGAAAAAGCGCGATTGATGCGCCGATTGAGCCGAGCGTAAGCAGGTGAAAGAGACTGATGCCTGCCGCCTTTTTCGTCGTTACGTCTAATTCGCGCGCGACTGATTCGACCACGTCTTTTGAGCCGCCGTTCGTTCCCGTTCCCGTAAAATCGCCCGTGCGTGTTGCTGTTGCTGTCTGTGCCATGTTCCTTGTTCCTCCAGTGTTCGCTAATGTTATTCCGCGCGTCCCTTGAGGAACGCGATAGTAAAGAGCAATGCGAGCGAGAAGCCCGCGATCAAGAGACCTTTTCTCGTACCCAAATCAACGTTCATGCTCGCTCCCCCTTGTGATATTGCCCGCTTCCTGCTCGCACCACTCGCGCGTTTGCGCATGCCGAAAGTCAAACAAACGTGTAAGGCGCGGCTCAATCAGAAGCGGCGCAAACGCTTGGCCGAGCAGTCCGAGCGGCGGCTCATACTCGATCTCGTCGCGCAGGAGAGAGCCTTCCGCATGCGGCTCAATAATGTGTCGATGCCGCCAGCGTTTGAACGGCCCGCGCTCCTGTACGTCCTCGAACAGATAAGGCGGGTCGTAGGCTGTGTGCAGAGCGACCCAGCGCACGGGTATAATTCCGAAGATGCGAGTCTCGACAACAGCGCGCGAGCCGACGCGCAGGCTCGGTGCGTGCTCGATAACGCGAGCGCTTTCCCACGACGGAGTGAGCCTTTGCAGCGCGTCGGGCAGCTCGTGAAAAGCAAAGACCATTTCGGCGCGCGCAGGCATCAAACTCTGTTTGACAAATATCATTGCTTAACTAAACCTCAATATACAGGAATCGCTCAAATCGTTCATCACGATCCTGTAACGAACTCAATGAGTTTTGGTTTCTGGGGAAATTAAAAGGCTTCCGAACTAGCTACAAACAGAATCTTTCTCAATTTCGGTCAAAACGTTCATGAAGACCACACCAGAAAAATTTCTCACGACGCGCGAGCTGGCGCGTCTGTGGATGGTCAGCGAGGCGACCGTCAAACGCTGGGCCGATGCCGGTTTCCTGCGCGCGAGTCGCACGGCGGGCGGACACAGGCGTTTTCTTTTAGAAGAGGCCGTGCGCTTTCAGACCGAGCGCGGTCTGGGCGCAAATGCCGAAGCTCAAGCGCGCTCTGTACGCACGCAGCCTGCTCGCGCCAAGCACGCACGGCATCGTCGCAGCGACGCTTCGCAAAAATTTTTCGACGCGATCACCGAAGGGCAAGACGACCTGGCCGCCTCGCTTCTGCTCGAACCGTATCTCGACGGCGAGCCGATGTGGCGACTCTTTGACAAGACGGTAGCTCCGGCAATGCTACGCGTCGGCGATCTATGGCACGAGGGCGGCGTCACTGTAGCCGACGAGCACTATGCGACGCGCACAGCAATACGCGCCATCGAACGCGTCGGCGTTTCAGTGCGGCGCAGAATGGGGCGTGACTCAGTAGCGATTTGCTGCACGCCGGAAAACGAACTGCACGACGTAAGCGCTCTCTGTCTTCAGGTGATGCTCGAAAGCGAGGGTTGGCGCGTCGTCAACCTCGGCGCAAACACGCCTTTCTTTACGCTTGCCGACGCGATCAAACGTCATCGACCGCAGCTCGTCTGCGTCTCATCAACAATCCTTCTCGACATCGAGCGGGCCGCACGCGAATATGCGCAAGCGCTTGAGGCCGCACGCTCGTCCAACGCGCTCGTCGCGCTTGGCGGCAAGGGCTTTGCCGACGAATTTATCAGAAAGCGCTTTCAAGCGGACCTGCACGGCGAGAGCTTCGAGGAGCTGTCCAAATTTACAAAAGAGCCTTCATAAATCACTTCGCAAGATTACGACGCAAGTGCTGCTTAACCGTCAAACTGCGAGAAACGTTTCTTGCAGTTTGAACGAGTTCGGTCATGTTGCCTACTCCACATTAAATCCTGCTCGACGCTTCGCCCAGATTCCTTAAGTAATTCGCTCAATCTCCATTGGTACGCGGCTTGAAATTCGTTTAGGCAGGCGAAAGCCTTATCGTGCGGCATCGCTTGAATTCAAACTGACGCTATCCGTTGCATGGAGAAGATCGAAAATGAAATCGAAAAAAGCCGCGCCGGCCTTTTCACTTTTGGCAATAGCGGCGCTTCTTCTTTCAAGTTTTAACGTCGCAGCCTTCGACGCGCCGGTAGTAAAACGGGCGCGCAAGGCCGACGGCTTCGCCGCGCTGCAAGCCTACGCGGTCGAGCTGACTACAGAAGAACGACCCACTGAGGCCGAGCCTGCTGACAGCGACGTTTTTGTCCGCCGCACATTGCAGACGCTCACGCGGCAGCGCAAGGGCAACCCGCTTCTCGTCGCCGACGACCGGGCCGCTGCCAGAGTAGTCGCCGAATGCGCTGCACGCCGCATAGTTGCGGGCGACGTACCGGCGGCCTTGCGCGGCAGACGCGTTTTTGCGCTTGACCTCGAACGCCTGCAAGAGACTTCGGACGGCGGCGAAGAGTTTAAGAAAAGAGTTTCGTCCGTTCTCTCCGATGTAAAAGAGTCGCGCGGGAGCGTCGTCCTCTTCCTTGATCGAATGGATGCGCTTCTCTCGTCAAAAGATGAGACAAGCGCTGCCGCCGCACTCGGCATGATCTCCAACGCGCTCGCGCACGACGAGGCGCGCATCATCGGATCGGTTTCGGCAAACCTCTTCGAGCTAAAGCTGACGCAAAACGAAGAACTCAAAAAATATTTGCAAGATATTCGTCTTGACCTCGATGCGACCGACGAACAAGCAGAAGATGAGTCTGAGGAAAATGCAGAAGAACAGGCAGGCGGCGAGAGCTTTGTCGGCGACAAGGTCTCGGCTGATTTGCGCGAGTTGTTGAACGGCGCATCATCGGGCACCGAGCGCGTCCAGGTCATCCTTCAGGGCGATAACTTGCGCGACGGCGACCTCCGCGATTTTCTCAAAACCAGCGGCGCGCGCATCGACGGCAACTTTGGTGCGTTGGGCGCACAGTCGGTCGAACTGCCGCTTCATGCCGTCAAAGAGCTATCCGAAAAGGGCGGCATCTCGTATCTTTCGCTCGACCGCGAGCTGACGGCTTTTAGCAAAGGTCACGTTTCAAGAACGACAGGAACTGACGATATCGACGAGGAAGAAGAGATCAATTCTACAACCGGCGTGCGGACGGTCAGGAAGATTGACGGCAAGGGCATCGGAATTGCCATCCTCGACTCCGGCATTTATACCGCGCACAAAGCGTTTCGTGACCGCACGGGTAAATCGCGCGTCGTCTTCAGCAAAGACTTCACGGGCGAAGGACGCACGGACGATCCATATGGACATGGCACACATGTCGCCGGTCTGGCGGCGGGCAACGGTCAGATTGCCGATGGAATGTATGCGGGTGTTGCCCCCGAAGCCAACATCATCAACTTGCGCGTCTTGAACTCGACGGGTACGGGAACGGTGACGCGTCTTTTGAACGCGCTCAACTGGGTTATTGCCAATCGAACTCTCTACAACATCCGCGTCGTCAACATGAGTCTCGGCGGGGCTGCCATCGACTCGTATAAAAACGACCCGGTCTGTCGTGCTGTGCGTAAGCTGGTCGATGCAGGGGTTGTGGTCGCGGCTGCCGCCGGCAACGACGGCAAAGATGCGTCGGGTCGAAAGGTCTATGGACAGATTCATTCGCCCGGCAACGAGCCTTCGGCGTTGACTGTCGGCGCGGTCAACACATTCGGCACGGACACACGCGCCGACGACGGCGTAGCAACATATAGCTCGCGCGGGCCGACACGCAGCTATTGGAAGGATGTTAACGGCGCTAAACACTACGACAATCTCATCAAACCGGACATCGTTGCCCCGGGCAACAAGCTTCTCAGCGCCGAGTCGGCGAACAACGCACTGCTGCGTTCAAATCCGAGGCTTGACGGCAACGTCAGCACCTTGCCCGAATCGGAGATGATGACCTTAAGCGGCACTTCGATGGCGACCCCGATTACAGCCGGAGCGGCGGCGCTGATGCTTCAGATTAACCCGAAGCTCACGCCGAACATGATTAAGGCGCTGATGATGTCAACGGCGCAGCAGCTCAAGGGCTTCAACGCCTTCGAGCAAGGCGCGGGTCAACTGAATGTCGCCGGTGCGGTTAGTATGGCGAAGCTCGTCCGCACGGATTTGACGAACGCCACGCCCATCGGCACGCCTGTCTTTACAAGGATGCCGACGCACCCCTACACGACCATCTCCGGTTACACTTTCCCATGGTCTTTGGGAATTATCGTCGGTCGCACGACGGCCACAGGGTACGGACTCGGTCTCTACCAAAAAATATACGGAACCGGCGTGTTGCTCTCCGACGGCATCACAATCTCTGAAGGAGTGCTGCTGGCCGATAGGACGATGCTGTCAAACGGCGTGCTGCTCTCAGATACGATCCTGACCAGCAACGGCGTGCTGCTCTCAGACGGCACTCCATTCTGTAGCGCCGGAGTGCTGCTCTCAGACGGCGTACTCTTGAGTGACAACACCGTCTTCGGCGACGGCGTGCTGCTCTCGGACGGCGTACTGCTCGCCGACGGCGTGACATTGAGCGAAAGCACAAGAGCGCTGGTGGCGTTGCTCTACGGAGACGTGACGACCTCGATGCGAATCTTTGCGGACAATGGAGTGACGAACCTTAACTACTAGAGCGCACTCCTCATCAGTCTGACAATAGTTTAGAGGGGGGCTGCATGCACGCGGCCCCCCTCTAACACTTGGTAAGCACAAGCTGAACCCGCGCTAAATCTCTGCACAGTCGCGAGCCGCTAATCACGGCTCAATCTTCATCGTGATCCTCGCCGTTGTAGTGCATCACGACGCGCTCGTCATCGACGACGGTTTCAAGATGGACGGGGCGGCCCCAGAGCACATAGACGTGCTCAAGCACTTTGCGTGCGTAAGGCGCATCGAGTTCTGCGCCTTCATACTGATGTCGTAGATACAGCTCGCGGTTGCCGTTGTAGTCGCCGTCGGCGACGACGATGTAGGGAAAGCCGAAATTGGTCATATTGGCAACCAACTGATCCCGGACTCTCTGCCAACGCTTCTCCGTCACCGTCCACTCTTCTTCGTCCACCAATTCATAGACAAACAGATCAAGCTCCTCGCACAGATCTTCGGTCAGATAGTTGCGCAAGAAAGACACGTCGTTGTCGAGTTCTCTCACCTCGAAAATCTTCGCGCGCCCTTCGCCGCCCCTTCGTCCCAAACGCTCGCGCTCTTCCTGCGTCGGTGCATCCCAACGTCGCTCGATATCTTCGAGAATCTTGTAGCCCAGATAGTATGGATTAAGCTGCCCCTTGTGCGGCGAAACGACTCCTGAGTGCAGATCAGCAAACTCAAGCATCTCCTGATCCGGTAGATCAAGCTCGCGCATGATGCGCGCATGCCAGAAAGATGCCCAGCCTTCGTTTAATGTCTTGGTCTGCATCTGCGGAACGAAGTATTCCATCTCTTCGCGAATCATCGCCATCGCGTCGCGCTGCCAATCCGCGAGCGTGGGCGAATGGCGCATGATGTAATAGATCAAATCTTTTTCGGGCGGCTGCTCGCGCCGCTTCTCTTCACCGTCCTGCGTCGGCGGCTCAAGCTTGCGGTCGAGCCTCCATAAATCATCGTAGCGACCTTCTTTCATACGATCTTTTTCGGCGCGGCGCACGGCCTCTGCTTCGGCCTCTGCTCCCTCAAGTTCGCGGCGGATAAAGAAGTTCGGATCGATGTGCTCTTCGATTGAGAGCACCGCGTCAAGAAATTGTTCGACCGTCTTTCGACCGTACTTAAATTCATACTCGGACATGCGCGCAGCATGCGTCGAGGCCGATTCGACCATCCGACGATTGGTGCGCGAGAAGTAAGCGTTATTTTTGAAAAAATCGACGTGGCCGAGCACGTGCGCCATGACAAGCTTGTTCTGGATGGGACTGTTGGTTTCAAGCAAGAATCCGTAGGACGGATTTGTATTGATGACGACTTCGTAAATCTTCGACAGACCAAAGTCGTACATCGTCTTCATCCGGTGATACGCCTTGCCGAACGTCCAATGCGAGTAACGCCCCGGCAAAGCGTAAGAGCCGATCTCATACATCACGGTCGCGGGCACAATTTCAAACCGCGTCGGAAAAGGATCAAGCCCAAACCGGCGAGCCACCTCCCAAATTCGTTCGAGCGACTTTTCGAGGTCGCCGATTTCTCGGTCGTACATCATGCTCTTATTGTGCTCCCTTGTAATAAGGGCCGCAAGAGGTTCTCTATTAGCTTAATTGCAGAATGCAGGCACTGATGGACGCAAAAAAGCGGGCTGGACGCTCCAGAGCGTCCAGCCCGCAAACCAATTCACAGCATTGAAAACGAACTTTGCGCCCACCTAGAAGGTGACGCGGAGTCCAAACTGCGCCTGTCTTGGGTTCTGAAGTAGCCCGCGAACCTGCGCGTCAAGGTCGCCGATGTCAGCCGACGTGTATGAGTAGTTGAGGTGACCGAATACCGTATGCCGCAGCCCGGCATAGGTGCCCTTCGGTGTGTTGTTGAAGAGGTTGAAGACTTCCAGATACGGCTCGACGCGAACCTTCTCCATTATGGTGATGGGACGCGTAATCCTGACGTCGGTGTTGAACCTTCCCTGGAAGGGCCAAGGGTTGCTCTCGGGCACAAGTTGGATCGGCTTGACAACCGCTCCCAGCGCGATGAGCTGAGCCTCGCTAAAGAGTCCGGCCTGTACCAACCTCTGACCGTGCGGTGTCAAACGTCCGGCGAAGGTGGTATTGAAGTTGGTGATAACCTGATTGAGTTCCCTCCAGCTACCGATGCGGCTGCCGAGATCGCCAATATTCGTTCCCGGAAGCACATCGGCGCGCGGCGACGTGCCGGTGCCGCCATCACCGTTGATGTCGGTCGTGTAGATCGCGTTTGCGGCGGCAAAGGTGTCGTTGAAGGGGACTGTCAACGTGACGGGCGGTGCTGAACTGAACCGGAACGAAG
>CBDUCU010000099.1:0-10297 GCA_965365725.1 uncultured bacterium
GGGGACACTTTCGCGCAGACCTTCGCATGCCCGTTGTTTGAGCCGGGTGTGGGTTGTCTTGTTCATCGACGGGCAAAACCCGCGCCGTGCATTCAGCATGCTTGTTATGAACGTTGGACGGATGTGCCGCCCGCATCTTTGCAATGGCAGACGGAACGTAGAATCGAACAGCTCAACGCCGAAGTTTATGGCGCGGCGTGGGCCTGGCTTCCGCTTCCGTTGTGGCTCACGCTCGTTGACCCGGATTCCGACGGCAGAGAACTCGCGCGGCTCGTCAATGAATGGAGCGCGCGGCGCACCGGAGTCTGCCAGACAACAGCACGGCAACGCGGCAGATTTCTCCCCGTCGTCAAGTTCGCATAACACGCACACGGCGCGGAACATATTCGTTGACACGCACTTTCGCGCGCGGCTATCATCCGACGCGTTTTCCGAAGAAATTCAAAGCTTTGCGAGCGGCCTGAAAGAACGCAAACGATTGAGCGCGACGGCGAGCCTTTCGCAGCAAACGCTCTTTTGCGCCGCACCTCTCTGAACGTTTTCAGTTTCCAGTTTTTTCTGAACAGCTATGTCTGCGATCCGACGCGTCGGCGTGCTCGTCAAACCGCACCAGCCCGACGCGCTGAAGACCATCTGCCGTCTGCTCGAATGGCTCTCGGAGCGCCAGATTGCGCTCGTCGTGGGGCCAAAGGTGGGGCGCGCGGAGGTCGAGCGCGAGACGGGTTGCAACGTCGAACAGTTGAATCATGACGAGATGGCCGCAAGCGTCGATATGGTGGTCGTGCTCGGCGGCGACGGAACGATGATCGCTGCCGCGCGCATGCTCGGCGACCGTGAAGTGCCCGTGCTTGGCATCAACTATGGAAGCCTCGGTTATCTTACGGAGTATCGCGTTGAAGAGATGCTGCCCGCGCTCGAATCGGTGCTGGCAGGCAAATACAGTCTTGACCGGCGCATGATGCTTGTGACGGAAGTTTTTCGCGGCGACGAGAAGATTACGCACGACCGCGTTTTGAACGACGTGGTCATCAGCAAGTCGGCGCTGGCGCGCATCATTGAGATTGAGACTTTAATCGACGGCCAATTCGTCAACCGCTTTCGCGCCGACGGCCTTATCGTCTCAACGCCGACTGGTTCGACCGCGTACAATCTTTCGGCAGGCGGGCCGATTATTTTTCCTTCAATGGACGCGCTCGTCATCACGCCGATCTGCCCGCACACGCTCTCGAACCGCCCGCTCCTTGTCCCCGACGCGGTCGAAGTCGAGATGATTTTGAAGACCGAGAAGGAAGAGGTGGCGCTTACGCTCGACGGACAGATCGGCGTGCCGCTCGCTTACGACGACCGCGTCCGCGTCCGCAAAAGCCGCACAGCCTTCAACCTGATTCAGACCGATGCGCGCAACTACTTTGAAGTGCTCAGAGGAAAACTTCGCTGGGGGAGGTGAGAAGAATCGATGAATGCGGAAAGTGGAATGATGAATAGTGTTGAGTGAATTAATCAACTGAATGGTTTATTCAATCTTATTCATCGTGCCGCGTTCATCGTTTCAAAAACATGGTTGACGATAAATCGAGGCGCGACGAATACGAGCGCGAGCTGACGACCGATCTCAAGGATCAAACGCCGGACAAGCCGAAGGGGATGCCGCTGCATACGCGCATCCTGATCGGGTTGTTGGTGGGCGTGGTGGCGGGCGTGGTCGTCAACCGTCTGCTCGGCGGCGATCACCCTTTCGTCGTCAAGACGATCTACAACGTCACGGAGCCGGTCGGACAACTCTTTTTGCGGCTGCTGCTGATGGTCGTCGTGCCGCTAGTGTTCTCGTCGCTCGTGGTCGGCGTGGCGGGAATTGGAGACGTGCGCCGGCTGGGCCGCGTCGGACTCAAGTCCTTCATATACACTTTTGTCATCTCGGCCATCTCGGTCGTTATCGGGCTGACGCTTGCCAACACCCTGCGACCGGGCGAACGGCTCGACGCGGAGACGCGCGCGGGGCTTGAGGCCAAATACAAGTCTGACGCTGAGAAGCGCGTGACGGACGCGACAAAGACAGGCACGACCGATTCGGCATTGATGCAGGTCGTCAAGACGATCATTCCCGTCAACCCGATTGCGGCGGTGGCGAGCGAAACGCCGAACATGCTCCACCTGATGTTCTTTGCGGTGCTCTTAGGCGTAGCCGCAACGCTTATTCCGACCGAGGTGAGCGCGCCGCTTCTACGCGGCCTGCAAGCGCTCTTTGAGATATCGGCGAAGATCATCGACATCATTATGAAGATCGCGCCGTTTGCCGTCGCGTGTCTGCTCTTTAACAACACGGCGCGTTTCGGGCTTGATCTCTTGCAGGCGCTCGCGTGGTTTGTCGCAACCGTTTTGCTGGGGCTTGCCATCCATCTGTTCGGTGTTTATTCGCTCTCGATCTATCTGCTTTCGCGCATCAACCCGTTGGAGTTTTTCCGGCGCATCAAGACCGTTATGTTGACGGCCTTCTCGACCTCCTCATCGAATGCGACGCTGCCGACGGCCCTGCGCGTCTCGGAAGAGAACTTGGGCGTGCCGCGCGAGATCAACAGCTTCGTTTTGACTGTGGGCGCGACGGCCAACCAAAATGGCACTGCTCTGTATGAAGGCGTGACCGTCATCTTTCTCGCGCAGCTTGCCGGCGTTGATCTGACCATCGGCCAACAGCTTGGCATCGCCTACTTCGCAATTCTCGGCGGCATCGGCACGGCGGGCGTGCCTTCGGGTTCGATTCCGTTCATCATTCTCATGCTCGCCACCTACAACATCCCGCCCGCGCTCATCGCCATCATCCTCGGCGTGGATAGGATTCTCGACATGTGTCGCACGACGCTCAATGTGACGGGCGACATCACGGCGGCAACTTACGTCGCCCGTTCGGAAGGATATGAGCTTTTGAAACCGCATGTGCCGGAGCTTGAGCGACGCGGCATCGTCGCAGGCGGGCCGTCGAGTCACGACGTTTTGGATTAAGGCAAAGGGAAAAAGGTAAAAGGCAAAAGTGAGAAGGCGCACGCGGCCTCTTCACTTTTGCCTTTTACCTTTTACCTTTTACCTTGAATCACTCGCCGAGCGCGGCGTATTTGAAAAGACGAAAGCGATAACGCTGCTCATTGCGTATGCTCTGTGCGATTGCGCCGTGAAGCGCGTCGTCCCACTGTGTGTAATGGTTGATAAAGGTTTCGGCGGCGGCGCGGTCGCCCGCTCGTTGCACCTTGAGCACTTCGCGCAGAAGCTTTCCGACCACGTCGTGATATTTGCCGTAGTTGATCCGCAAGCGTGACGTTTGACGGTCGAATTCAAGCAATCCGTTTTCAAGAAAAAAGTTCCATTGCATGAGCTGCATCGTTTGGTACGGCTGGTCGCGCCGGGGACGGTTGTTTTGAAGCACACGGTTGATGCCGCTCGCATAAACCGAGCGAAGCTGCGCATCGGTGTAATAGTTCTGTTTGCGCAAGGCTTCGGCGACGTAGAGCGAGACGAGATCGGCCTTCATCTCTTCCAACAGACTCGACGCATCCTGCAAAGCCGTATCCAAATCCTCGCCCGTTTTTGTCGCGTCAACTCCGAGATAATGTCCGACCTCGTGCCAGAGCGTGCGGTAGAAGTTTCCGTCTGAAGTCAGTTCATCTTTGTGCGCGGGTGCGACGGCCGCCGCCCAGGCGTTGCCGGTCGACTGAAAGATGTCAGTGTTGCGCATGATGTTTGCGCGCAGAAGAATCGTGCGCCCGTAGCGTCGCGCGAGATAGTTTTCGTTCGGAAGAATCGTGGCGGTGTTTCCGCCGCGCGACTGCCCGAAATCCGCAATCACGTCGTACACGCCGACGGGAATGTCTTCGCGCACGCGCTTGTGCTCGTCGTATGGAAGCGAATCTTCGAGAGCTTGCAGGCCGCGCATCGCTTTGCGCAAAGCATCGGTTTCTGCTCGGCGCGTGGCGAGAAGGCTAAAAGCATAGAAGGTTTTCACGCCGTAGAGCGCGTCGTCATAAACTTCGTAAGCGCCAATCTGCGCGTTCAAGTTTTTGAAGCGACCCGTGACCCAAGCCGCATCGCCCGACTCGTAATCATTCGACAAAAGATCGCGCGCGCGGTTGCGCAGGTAACGCGCAAACTCTTCATCATCCTTTTGCACGGCATCCGCCGCTTCGTTCAAAAGCGCGTGCGAGCGCGTCATCTCGTCCGAATAGACGAGAGCATAAGGAATGGCGTAGAGACTCTTTGCGTCGGGGCGCGCAAGAAGTTTCTGCAAATCATTTTGCAGGCCCGGATGAAGCGTCGAGAGCGCCGGGTATTGTCTGAGCTTTGCGAGATCGCGCCGGAGGTTTTCCGCCGTCGCGCGACGAACGACCGTGCGCAGGTCGAGAATCGAGTCGCGCCGTTCAGGGTGCGCTGCGAGAAATGAATCGACCTCCGCTTTGGTGATGCCCCAGGGATAGACGTTCTTACCGGGCGGCGCAGGCTCGACCGAAAGAAAAGGCTCGCGCCTGTTTTCAAGCGTCGTCGCAATCGGCCCCTGCGAGAGGCGATAAAGCGTCAGAAGGTTCTGCGTCTCGGCGGGCGAGCGCAGACGACGGTCGAGCATCTCAAGACTCAAGAGAGACGTGTGCGCCTGCGCGTGCAGCTGATCTTCATAGACGCTCTGAAAAATTTTCCCAACTTCGAGCAGACGCTCCACCGCGCGACGCTCGCCCGCGCTTAAGTGTGTAAGATCGGGCGCGAGCCGAACGGTCTGCATCTTTTCAAGAATCGCGCGACTCTTCTCTTCCGGCCAATGTTTTAAGGAAGATGCTTTGCGGCTCGAAGGAGTCTGTGCGAAAACTTGCATGCAAACGGCAAAGGCCGACAAGAATGCCAGCAGACGTTTCATCAGCTCACCTCTCATCAATAAAGTATGTAACACGTAAGGTCATAACTTCGACGGCGCGCAAAAGTCAAACGTCTCTGAAGACACCGGACAAGACTTCTTTGCGCACACACCCGGACAAGAGCGCGACTGTCATATTGATAGTTCGGTCAATCCGGTTGACCGATGCCAGGTTGCAAGGGCTCGTCTCACGCAAGGGCCGCGCAGCGCAAAATCCACTCAAAACTGCCCATTTATTGCTGAAATCCGCGATTTCTCACGCTCAAAAAACTACTGGCACGCGATTAGCCTAAAGACCAGCGCGTTCGCCCCCGGCGAATCTGTTCTTTTGCCTCCGCGTCACCGATAAAGGCTCACTCCTTGCGAAAGCGGGAAGCGGCAAATGCTCGCAAAAGCCTAAGTCCTCTTTGAAGGATAAGGCGATTGCGAGTTCCCCGAAGCGGCGCGACCATAAAAGACGCAACGGAAGCGTCCGTCGCAATTGTAAAACGGTAACGTTTGAGTTTCGGAGTAACAAGATGATGTTCCCTCGTTCCAAAATCTCTGCCATCTCAATAGCAGTTGCCACCTCGCTGCTCGCCTCGCTTTTTACCGGCGTGACGTTTAGCGAAACAGTCGCTGCTAAGCAGGATAGAGCAAAGGCGCGGCAAATCGCGCAAGCGGTCAGGGCCGGCGGCGAGATAAAGCTCGAAGCGCTGCCGCGATATGCGAAAAATTTGACCGAGCTGGCGCGACAAGGATTCTTTATCCCGTCGGGCGAACACGAAGCGACGGTCGCACGCACGCTGCGCATGCTTGCTCAATCCAATCTTGTGCTGCTCGATGAAAACGTCGCTGCGCGCAATGCGGTGGTTGAAGGGGTAGCGCTCAAGCTCGCTTCAGGCAACGCGCCGAAAGCGCTCTCCGGGATGCAAATCTGGAAGCTCGATCTCGGCGCGCTGGTCGAGGGTACGAAGGAAAGCGCACAGGTCTTGAACCGAGTGGAAACGGTGCTTGCCGAACTCGCTCGTGCAGGGAACCGGCATGTCCTCTACTTCGACGAGATCACTTCGCTCGTCGGCGAAAACGCCGTTTACGGAAAATCTGTCTCCGAAGCGTTGCGCAGCGCGCTTGTCGAGGGTCGCATGCGCGGCATCGGCGCAAGCTCTTCCGTAAATTATGAGACGGCGATAGCCTCTGATGCGGAGCTGCGTCGAGCCTTGCGTCCGATCAAGATCGGCGGCGGCGACGAGCAGGCGGAAGAGACCGTTGAAGACCGCAGATATGAATTCGTGGGCGACAAGGTTTCCCCCGATCTGCGCGCGCTGATGCAGAGCGCAGGCCGGAGCCAGCGCGCAAAGGTCATCCTTCAGGCCGACGACGTTGCCGACGCTAATCTGCTTGCGCTTTTGCGTCGCAACGGCGCACGCGTTAATGCGTCGATGGAAAATCTCGGCGCACTCGAAGTCGATCTGCCTTTGCGCGCCGTCGAGGCGCTTGCAGCCAGCAAACGCGCAAAGCATCTGTCGCTTGATAGAGACGTAAAATTCCTCGGCCACGTCGAGGCGACTACTGGTACGGAGCTGATGCGCACGCAGGCGGGCAACTCCGGTCTTGACGGCACAGGCATCGGCATCGCCGTCCTCGACTCAAGCATCTACAACTCTCACTATTCCTTTATCGGCAAGGACGGCAACAAACGGATCGTCGCCGACGTTGATTTCACCGGCAAGGGAATGAACACGGACGATCCTTACGGACACGGCACGCACGTCGCCGGTCTGCTCTCCGGCAGCTCGTACAAAGACCCCAAAGCGCTGCGCAACTATCGCGGGATCGCGCCCAATGCGAAGCTCCTCAATCTGCGCGTGCTCGACGACAAGGGCGCGGGCACAACCTCCGGCCTGCTCAAAGCGCTCGATTGGGTGCTCGTCAACCGCGCGAAGTACAACATCCGCGTCGCCAACCTTAGTTTAGGCACGCACGCCGTCGAGTCTTACAAAAACGATCCTTTGTGCCGCGCCGTGCGCAGGCTCGTCGATGCGGGCGTAGTCGTTGTGGCCGCCGCCGGCAACAACGGTAAAGATGGATCGGGACGCGAAATCTACGGCCTCATCCACTCGCCCGGCAACGAGCCTTCGGCCATTACGGTCGGCGCTTCAAACACTCTGGGAACGGATGCGCGCGGCGACGACCTGATTGCAACATACAGCTCGCGCGGGCCGAGCCGCAGCTTCTGGACGGACGCATCCGGCGTCAAGCACTACGACAACCTCATCAAGCCCGACCTCGTCGCGCCGGGCAACAAACTGATTGCCGCGCAGGCCAAAGAGAACTACCTCATTGAGTCCAACCCGCAGCTCGACGCGGCGAAGACTGACAGCGACGACAAAGACCTGATGTACATGAGCGGCACGTCGATGGCGACACCGATTGTGGCGGGCGCGTCGGCGCTGATGCTTCAGGCCAATCCAAAGCTTACGCCCAACATGATCAAGATGATTCTCATGTACACGGCGCAGCCGCTCAAGGGCTACAACTTCTTCCAACAGGGCGCGGGCCAGCTTAACGTCGAAGGCGCTGTCAGGCTCGCAAGACTCGTCCGCACCGATGTCGTTTGGACCGATACGGCGCAGGGCACTCCTTTGCTAACGACGAGCACGCCGCCTTCGGCGAGCACGACCATCGCCGCCCACACCTTCTCCTGGGCGCAGGGCATCCTTCTGAATCGACACTACGCGACTGGTACAAACCTCATCACTCAGTATCAGACCATCTATGCCAACGGGATGGTTCTCGGCGACGGGATGGTCCTGGGAGACGGGATGGTGTTAGGTGATGGAATGGTATTAGGCGATGGAATGGTTCTCGGCGACGGGATGGTTTTAGGCGACGGTATCCTGATGGGCGACGATGTGATGACGAGCGACGGCATCCTGATGGGCGACGGCGTTGCCTTTCTGCCGAGTGCAGACCTGCTCGGCGATGGCATGGTCTTAGGCGACGGGATGGTTTTGGGCGACGGCATCATAATGAGCGACGGGATGGTTTTGGGTGACGGGATGGTCTTGGGCGACGCAGCCCTGCAAGCCATGTCCGCGATGCTGGGCGGCGACGAAACCTTGTATATGCCGCCCTCCGAGCAGTAAAGTAATATTAGAGAGACGGCGGGGACGTTTTCTCAACCAGCGTCCCCGTCGTCGTGATTTTCAAACTTGAGCCGCGCGTTCTGATCCGCCTTACAACCTGCCCCTCCTCTACAGCCCCCGCGCGCATTCAGACAGCTTTCCTGATAGTTGGGCAAACGTGGAGATCCAACTCACAATCAAACCGCTCTGCAACGTGCAAGAACGCAACGCTCTCGCGTTTCTCTCGGCGCGCCCCGTCCACACGGCCTACCTGCGCGGTCTGATCCGCGATCACGGCATCAGCAGTTCCTGCAATCGCGGCGACTTTTACGCATGTCTCAACGAGCAAGGCGAGTTTGAAGGCGTTGCGCTGTTCGGCCATGCGACGTTGATTGAAGCGAAGACAGACCGCGTGGTTGAATGCTTTGCCGATTTCGCTCAACGGCTCGCGCTGCCGCGTCTGGTGAGAGGCGAGAGACGCATCGTCAATGGTTTCTGGCAAAGATATGGGCAGAGAGCTTTTCTTCAGCATCGCATAAATAGCGAGCTGCTGCTTGTGCAGCGAGAAGCGGTCAAAGACATTGAAGCTTTGCCGGAGCTACGCGTCGCAGATGAGGCCGATCTCTTGCTGTTGACGGATGTCAACGCCAGCTTGATCCGCGAAGAGGGGGGCATAAATCCTTTAGAGCATGACCCAAACGGCTTCAAAAAACGTCTGGCCGCGCGGATTCAAAAAGGGCGCATCTGGATTTTGACTGAAGGACAGCGCGTCGTCTTCAAGATGGACGTGCTGGCCGATACGCCCGAAGCCGTCTATATCGAGGGCGTTTACGTCGCGCCGGAGATGCGCGGTCGAGGGTTCGGCGCGCGCTGCCTTGCACAACTCGGTCGCCGCCTCCTTAAACGCACATCAGCCGTCTGCCTCACCGTCAACGAGTCGAATCACGCCGCGCGCTCACTCTATTGCAGACTCGGCTACGAGACGCAATGCGAATACGCGACCATCTACCTTAGCCAGACGAGGGGAGCTGCGGTTGTATGAGCGCCTCGCGTCACATCAAAGCCATGAGTAGGCAGGAACTCTTCAGACCCTATCAATTGATGGTTGTCGCCATTGGCGCGCTGGTCGCGCTGTGGTGTCTCAACCAGTTGCCATTGATGAGGCTTGATCTGCGCTTCCTGCTGCTTGCGGCCATCACGCTCGGCATCAGCTCGCGCATCGCCGTCAAGATTCCGCGCTACGATACGGCCATCACCGTCTCCGATACCTTTATCTTTCTCGCGCTTTTAAGCTACGGCGGCGAGGCTGCCGTCGTCCTAGCGGCTGCCGAAGGCGTCTTCTCCGGTTTTCGCATCAGCAAAAAGAAGAAGCTCATCACCATCCTCTTCAATTTGGGTCAGGCCGCCATCTCGACCTTTGCCGCCGCATGCGCTTCGTCAATTCTCTTTGGAGCAGCGACGGGGTTAGCCGAGCGCAGCCCCGGAGTCTTCGTCGCCGCGTTGTGCGTAATGGGCATGGTGCAATACGTCTTTAACAGCGGACTGGTCGCCGTCGGGCTGGCGCTCAAGACGGGGCAGGGCGTTTGGCCGACGTGGGTCAAGAACTGTCTCTGGTCGTCGATCACATATTTCGTCGGAGCGGGGTTGGCCGGTCTGATCGTCGGCTTTTTCGACGCAAGAGGTCTCTATGCGCTGCTCGTTGCAGTGCCGATTATTTGGATCGTCTATTACACCTACGACAAATATCTGGAAGACCTGAAGACGACGGCGGCGCAGGCCGAACAATCTGAAAAGGCAAGGGCCGAGGCCGAGCATGCACGCGCCGAAGCGGAACGCGAGCGCGCGGAATTCGCCGAGCGACATGTTGAAGAACAGAAGCGCTACATCGAAGAGCTGGAGCGCGTCAAGAACGAACTGGAACAGAGCCGCGAGCACTTCCGCCATGCAGCCTTTCACGATTCGCTGACGGGGTTGCCGAACCGCTCGCTTCTTGCCGATCATTTGAAGCTCTCCATCGAGCGCGCGCGGCGACGACCCGAACACCTCTTCGCCGTCCTTTTTCTCGATCTCGACCGCTTCAAAAACATCAACGACTCTTTAGGTCACGCAGCCGGCGATCAATTGCTTATCGAGATGGCGCGGCGTTTGGAAGCATCCTTGCGTCCGTCCGATACGGTCGCGCGTCTCGGCGGCGACGAGTTTGCCATTCTGCTCGACGGTCTCGACTCGCACGAAGACGCAGTTCGCGTGGCCGAGCGCGTGCAGATGGAGGTTGCGCGGCCCTTGCGGCTTGGCGGCGGGG
>CBDUCU010000100.1:0-10294 GCA_965365725.1 uncultured bacterium
CTCCACCGTGTCGGCTGTGTCGGGTTGGAGCGCGAACATGACGGGCGAGGGCGAGCCGGAGCGTTTGCAGGGTTTGATGATGAGTCCGAGCATCTTTTCGATGCTCGGCGCGGAAGCCGTGCGCGGGCGCGTCTTCGCTTTGGAAGAGGGCGAGCCGGGCAAAAACAAGGTCGTCGTGCTCGGCGATGGATTATGGAAGCGTCGCTTCGGGTCAGACCCATCGGTCGTCGGCAAGACGCTTATCTTAAACGGCGAGCCGCACGAAATAGTCGGCGTGATGCCCCCCAGTTTTCAGTTTGGCCGCGAGGTGGGTCAGCCCGTTGACATCTATGCGCCGATTGCTTTCACGCAGCAGCAGCTCGACCCGAGAAATATGACCAACGAGTATCTGAACGTGCTTGCGCGTCTCAAACCGGGCGTTTCGGTGGAGCAGGCGCAGGCCGAGATGAATACGATTGCGGCCAACCTGCGACAACAGTACATGCCGGGCGGCGATGAAAGTTTGTGGGGACTCGCGCTCACGCCGTTTAGCGAGATGGTGGTTGGAGACATCCGTCCCGCGTTGTGGATTCTGTTGGGAGCGGTCGCGCTCGTGCTTTTGATTGCATGCGCGAACGTCGCCAACCTCATGCTTGCGCGAGCCGCGTCGCGGCAGAAAGAGATTGCCATTCGCACGGCGATGGGCGCGAGCCGTTTGCGAATCGTCCGGCAGCTTTTGACCGAGAGCGTGCTATTGGCGCTCGCGGGCGGCGTGGTCGGGCTTCTGCTCGGGTTGTGGATTGTCGATCTTCTGGTCGCCGTCAACGTGGACAAGATTCCGCGCGCGCATGAGATCGGTCTTGACCTTCGCGTCGTCGGCTTTACGCTTTTAGTCTCGATTGCAACCGGCGTGATTTTCGGGCTTGTGCCCGCGCTTCAAACATCGCGCATCGATCTGCACGACACTTTGAAAGAGGGCGGGCGCGGCGCGGGCACGGGCCTTCGTCGCGGCGTGCGCGGCGCGCTCGTCGTCGCCGAAGTCTCTCTCGCCATCGTGCTCCTGGTTGGCGCTGGTCTTCTGATACGCAGTTTTTATCAATTGCAACAGGTCAATCCCGGCTTCAACCCGCAGAACCTTCTTGTGATGCAAATCTCTCTGCCGCAGCACAAGTATGGCGAACGACCGCAGCGCGAAGCTTTTTATCGGCAGCTGCTCGAAGAAGTCAGACGCTTGCCCGGCGTGAAGACGGCAGGCGCAACCGCCGTTCTTCCCTTGAGCGGAAATAATCAGAGCGGAAGTTTTCGCATCGAGGGTCGCATTGTCGCCGACGGCGAATCGCTTCCGCACGGCGACCGTTGGCCCGCGACCGCAGACTATTTCGAGACGATGCAAGTGCCTATTGTGCGCGGACGCTTCTTCACTGAGCGCGACCTTGCGGACTCGCAGCCCGTCGCCATCATCGACGAGACGATGGCGCGCAAGTACTGGCCCGATGAGGACGCTTTGGGCAAGCGCATCTCTTTTGAGGGCGGAACGGAGCGCCCCAACTGGCGCGAGATCGTCGGCATCGTCGGCCACGTCAAACACCGTTCGCTCGAAGGCGAATCGCGCGTGCAGTATTACATCCCGCACACGCAGGCGCCGCAGGGCAGCATGTATTTGGTCGTGCGCGCCGACCAGCCCGAAGCCTTAACGAACTCTGTGCGCGGGGCCGTGCGCGCGCTCGACAAAGAGCTGCCCGTTTACCGCGTCTCGACGATGGATCAGGTCGTCGCAGACTCGCTCGCGCAGCGTCGCTTTGCGCTCTTTCTGCTCGCCGCCTTTGCCGCGCTCGCGCTCGCGCTGGCCGTCATCGGTCTCTACGGTGTGATGACGTACACGGTCGCACAGCGCACGCATGAGATCGGCATCCGCATGGCCCTGGGCGCGCGTGGGCGCGACATCCTGCGCATGGTCATAGGTCAAGGCATGCTGATGACCGTGATCGGCGTCGGCGTTGGAGTTGTGGCTGCGTTTCTTCTCACGCGTCTGATGGCATCGATGCTTTTCGGCGTTTCAGCCGCAGACCCTCTGACCTTTGCGGCCATCCCGCTCTTGCTTGCAGGCGTAGCCTTCCTCGCCTGTCTTATCCCGGCGCGTCGCGCCACGCGCGTCGATCCGATGGTGGCTCTCAGATACGAGTAAAAATGTCAGTCGTCGGTTGTTTGTGTGTCGCCGATTAAGCAATTCAATAGGCGCGACAAGTTGGCTGAAAATTAACGACTGACAACTGACAAGTGACCAGTGGCTGACTGACCAAAGGCAAACAGATGAGCAACCTCCTGCAAGACATCCGCTATGGCTTTCGCATGATGTGGAAGCGACCCGTGTTTACGCTCGTTGCGGTGCTTGCCATCGCGCTCGGCATCGGCGCAAATACGACGGTCTTTAGCGTCGTGGACGTGTTGCTGCTCCGGCCCTTTTCGTTCGAGCAACCGGAAGAAGTTTTTATGGTGTGGGAGCGAAACCTTCAGGCGGGATTCTCGCGCGGCTCTGTCTCGCCGCCGAACTATCTGGAGATGCGTACAGAGACGCGCACGCTCGAAAATCTTTCGGCCTTTCATAGCGCTTCATTCAATCTGAGCGACGGCGAGAAGGCCGAGCGTCTCGAAGGCACGCTCGTCAGCCCCTCGCTTTTCGACCTCATCGGAGCGCGGCCTGCGCTTGGCCGCACGTTTCGATCTGATGAAGAAGAGGAAGGTAAAGACTCGGTCGTTATTATCAGCGACGGGCTCTGGAAACGTCGCTTCGGCTCCGATCCCGCCATCGTCAACAGCCAGATTCGCTTAAACGGTAAGGCCTATACGGTGGTCGGCGTAATGCCGCCGAAGTTTGCTTTTCTTCCGGGGGGCGGCGACGTGTGGAAGCCGCTCGCCTTTACCACCCGGCAGAGAGAGGCGCGCGGCGACCACTTTCTTCAGGTCGCGGGCCGACTCAAAAAAGGTGCGACTCCGGAACAGGCGCAAAGCGAGATGTCGGCCATCGCCAGCCGGGTCGCACAGCAATACCCGGAATTCAACACGGGCCGCGAGTTTGCCGTCGAGTCGATGATTGCTTCATACACGCGCGGGCCGCGCCCGTTCTTGACAGTGTTGCTTGGCGCGGTCGGCTTCGTGCTGCTGCTTGCGTGCGCCAACGTCGCCAATCTTCTGCTTGTGCGCAGCGCGTCCCGGCAGAAAGAGATTGCCATCCGTATGGCGCTCGGCGCGAGCCGCCTGCGTCTGGTCAGACAGTTGTTGACCGAGAGCGTGATGCTTGCGCTTTTGGGCGGTGGACTTGGACTTTTGCTCGCCGTCTGGGGCGTGGATTTGATGGCGAGCGGAGTGCCGGCAAGCCTGGCGAAATACATGCCGGGTTGGGAGAACGTAGGTCTCAACGCGCGCGCATTCTACTACACGCTGGCCGTCTCTTTGCTGACAGGGATTGTGTTCGGACTCGCTCCGGCGCTACAGGCGACAAAACCGAATCTCAACGAAGACCTCAAAGAGGGCGGACGCACTTCGGGCGTGGGCGGACGCAGCCGTCTGCGCAGCGCGCTCATCGTTTCAGAGGTAGCGCTTTCTCTCCTGCTGCTCATCGGCGCGGGGCTTATGATCCGCAGCTTTATGGGTCTGCTACAGGTTGAGCCGGGTTTTAACAGCTCGAACGTGCTGGTGGCAGACCTCTCGGTCGCGGGCCAGAGATACGACGAGCCGCGCGCGCGCGTTGATTTCTACACGCAGCTTCTTGAGCGCGTCGAAGGCTTGCCGGGCGTGCAGAGCGCGGGGGCCGTCAGCATCATTCCGCTCAGTCGCAGCAACAGCAGCTCGTCCTTCTCTATCGCAGGGCAGCCGCCCCCGCCGCACGGTCAAGAGCCTAATGCAAACTGGCGACCGGCCAGCCCTTCATATATCCAGACAATAAACATCCCGCTCCTGCGCGGTCGCTCTCTTGAAGAGCGCGACAACCGTATCGAGTCGCCGCGCGTGCTGCTTGTCAACGAGGCTCTCGCGCGCCGCCACTTCCCCAATCAAGACCCTCTGGGTCAGCGCCTGCATTTCGGCGAAGGCGACGCGTGGGAAATAGTCGGCGTGGTCGGCAACGTCAAGCACGAAGATTTGCAGCAGGGATTTAACTCGGAGGTCTATGTGCCGCATGCCAAATCGGCGCGGCGCGAGATGTCAATCGTCGTCAAGACTTCGGGAGACCCGTCGCAGATTGTCTCGGCTGTTGAGGACGCGTTGCACTCGATTGACAGCGACCAGCCCATCTACAACGTGCGGACGATGGATCGCGTCGTCGTCGAATCGCTCGCCCCGCAACGCGTCACGATGGGAATGCTCGGCGTGTTTGCAGGCATCGCGCTGCTGCTTGCGGCAATCGGCATCTACGCCGTCATGTCCTATTCGGTCGCGCAGCGCACGCACGAGATCGGCATCCGCATGGCTCTGGGCGCGCAGAGCGGAGACATTCTCAAGATGGTCGTCAGGCAGGGGATGCTGCTTGCAGGCATCGGCATCAGCATCGGTCTTGTCGCGGCCTACTTTCTGATGCAGGCGATGACGAAGATTCTCTACGGCGTGAGCCCCAACGACCCGCTGACTTTTTTCGGCATCGCGCTGCTGCTCGCGCTCGTTTCGTTTGCCGCCAACTTCTTTCCGGCGCGTCGCGCCACGCGCGTCGATCCGATGGTGGCTCTCAGATACGAGTAAAAACTGTCAGTCGTCGGTTGTCAGTTGTTTGTGTCTCGCCGCTTGAGCAACCAATTAGGCGCAACAAGTCGGTAGAAGCTAACAACTGATAACGGACGGCGGACAACTGACAATGGATTTGAGGTTAAAGATGAACTCTCTTTGGCAGGACGTTCGTTATGGCGCGCGCATGTTGTGGAGCAAACCTGGTTTCACCATCATCGCGGTACTGGCTCTGGCTTTGGGCATCGGCGCAAATAGCGCGATCTTCTCTGTGGTGAATGCGGTCGTTCTGCGGCCTCTGCCGTTTGAAGGCGCGGAGCGCATGCTGGCGCTCAGGTCGCAGAGCGAGACAACGGGCAACGTCGGCGACTCGCATTCCTACCTCAACTTCGTTGACATACGCGACCAGAGCGAGACGCTCGAAGGCGCGGCGGCTTACAGCCAGTCAACTGCGTTTCTGACGGCGGGCGATGAGCCGGAACGCGTGCGCGGCGCACTTGCAACGGCCGATCTCTTTCCATTGCTCGGCGTTCAGCCCGTGCACGGACGCGTCTTTACGCGCGAGGACGATCAGAGAGGCGCGCGGCGCGTCGTCGTCCTCGGTCATGGACTCTGGCAGCGACGCTTCGGCGGCGACGCATCAATCATCGGACAGGAAATTCCGCTCGGCGGAACACGTGCCACACCCACGCTCGTCGTCGGCGTGATGCCCGAAGGATTCAAATACCCGGTTGAATCCGAAACGGTGGACTTCTGGATGCCGCTCGCGCCCGTCCTCTCCGAGAACGAGAGTCGAGGGTCGGTCTGGATGGAGGTCGTCGCCAAACGAAAAGAGGGAGTCAGTCTTGAACAGGTGCAGGCCGAGCTTTCGACCATCTCGAAGCGTTTGCAGGCTCAGTACCCGCAGACGAACACGGCGCTGATGTTCAATTTCGCGCCTCTGCATGAGAGGCTCCTGGGCGACCTGCGGACGGCGCTCTTCGTTCTGCTCGGCGCGGTCGGGTTCGTGCTTTTGATTGCGTGCGCCAACGTCGCCAACCTGCTTTTGTCGCGCGCGGCGGCGCGTCATAAAGAGATTTCGATTCGCACGGCGCTCGGTGCGTCGCGTTGGCGAATCGTGCGGCAGCTTTTAACCGAAAGTCTTTTGCTCGCGCTCGCAGGCGGCGCTCTCGGATTGTTGCTCGCGTGGTGGGGCGTTGATCTGCTCGTCGCAGCCAGCCCGACTGATTTGCCGCGCGGAGGCGAAATCACGCTCGACCTCCGCGTGCTCGGCTTCACCTTTGCCGTTTCGGTTTTGACGGGGCTTATCTTCGGGCTGGTTCCGTCGCTTCAAGCGTCGAAGTCCGATATCACAGAATCACTCAAAGAGGGCGGGCGCGGCTCGACCGAAGGCGGCAAGAACCGCATCCGTTCTGTTTTCATCGTCGCGGAGTTTGCCCTTTCGCTCGTTTTGCTCGTCGGCGCGGGCCTGCTTGCGCAGAGCTTTGCGCGTCTGCTCGACACAAGCCCCGGATTTGAACCCGAACGCGTGCTCACGGCTGACGTGGTTTTTCGCGGCGACCGCTACGCGCAGGGCGGAGCGCAGCGCACGGCGGCGCTCGAAGAGATTTTGCAGCAAGCATCGGTTGTGCCGGGCGTGGAAACTGTGGCGGCGGTCAACCCGCTCCCGCTCGGCGGCAATTTCACCTCCTATAGTTTCAACATCGCGGGGCGCGCAGAAGCAGACCCCGGCAACACGCCTGTTGCTGACTATCGCGCCGTCACGCCCGACTATTTCCGCGCGATGAGTATTTCCGTCAAACGCGGGCGCGTCTTTGAGCCGCGCGACAACGCCGATGCCACGGGCGTAACCATCGTCAATGAATCGCTCGCGCGCAAATATTTTCCGGATCAAGACCCTGTCGGACAACGACTGGTCTTTGGCGACGACAATCAAAAATTCTCGACGCGCGAGATCATCGGCGTAGTTGGCGACGTGCGTCATGCAGGGCTGGATGCAGAGGCTGGCCCTGAATACTACGTGCCGTTTGCACAGGCCACTTCGGCGCGCGTCACGGTCGTTGCACGCACGCGCGGCGACGACCCCGCCGCTTTAGCCGGTTCCCTGCGCGGAGTCGTTCGTCAGGTCGATAAAAACATCCCTGTCTTCAATGTTCGCACAATGAGCGAGCTGCTTTCAGAATCATTGGCGCGTCGTCGTTTCAACCTGATGCTGCTCGGAAGCTTCGCCGTCGTCGCGCTGTTTCTGGCGAGCCTCGGCATCTACGGCGTGATGAGTTACGCCGTCACGCAGCGCACGCACGAATTTGGCATCAGGATGGCCCTGGGCGCGCAGGGTGCGGACATCGTTCGCATGGTCGTCGGGCAGGGAATAACGCTTGCGCTGATCGGCATCGGTATCGGGCTTGGCGGGGCGTTTCTGCTGACGCGCATCATGTCGGGACTGCTCTACGGCGTTTCAGCGACAGACCCTTTGACGTTTGCCGGCGTTGCCATCGTGCTCAGCGCGGTGGCGCTGCTTGCCTCTTTCATCCCGGCGCGTCGCGCCGCACGCGTCGATCCGATGGTCGCGCTCCGTTACGAATGACACGCAAAAGCTTGAGGTAAAAAATAAGATGCTCGGAACCGTCTGGTTAGACCTTCGCTATGCGGCTCGCATGTTTCTCAAAAGCCCGGGCTTCACAGCCGTCGCTCTGCTTGCGCTGGCGCTCGGGATCGGCGCAAACACGGCGATCTTCTCGGTCGTCCACGCGGTGCTGCTGCGTTCGATGCCGTACGCGGAACCGGAACGGCTCGCCGTCTTGTGGGAGACGAGTCGTCAACGCATAAACCGTCGCAACGTTCTATCGCCCGCCAACTTTGTCGAGCTGCGAGATCAGGCGAAGTCTTTTGAGTCGATGGCCGCCTTCTACGACTGGCGCTTCAATCTGACGGGCGCGGGCGAACCCGTCGAAGTGCCCGTGCAGGTCACGACGGGCAACCTCTTCTCGGTGCTCGGCGCGCAGGCCGCCCTTGGTCGCACCTACACGCAGGAGGATGTCGAGACGAACCGCGACGACGTGGCCGTGCTCAGTTACGGATTCTGGCAGGCGCAGTTTGGCGGCGCGCGCGACGTGGTTGGGAAGACCGTTGCGATCAACGGCGAGCAGTTGGAGATCATCGGCGTGATGCCGCCCGAGTTTCGCTGGTTCATCAAGGAGAACTCGCGCGGCGGTAAGCCCGCTTCGATGTGGGTGCCGACTAGTCTTCAGGTCACGCGCGGTCGTTACATTCAGGCCGTCGGACGGTTGCGCGCGGGCGCGAGCTTTGAGGAGGCGAGCGCTGAGATGGGAACAATCACCGCGCGGCTCGAACAACAAAGCCCCGATTACAACGCGGCGATGGGCGTGGCGCTCATCCCCTTGCGCGAGCAGTTGGCGGGCGAGCTTAAGACATCGCTCATGATCCTGCTCGGCGCGGTCGGGTTTGTGCTTTTGATTGCGTGCGCCAACGTCGCCAACCTGCAACTTGCGCGCGCGGCCTCACGCTCAAAAGAGATCGCAATTCGTGCTGCGCTTGGCGCGGGACGCGCGCGCGTCATTCGTCAACTGTTAACTGAGAGCGTGATACTTGCCGTCGCGGGCGGGCTGCTTGGATTGGGGATTGCCGCGTGGGGCGTTGATGCGCTCACAGCGCTTAGCCCGCCGAACCTGATCGCCGCCGGAGAGGTGCGCGTGAGCCTCCCTGTGTTGGGCTTTACCTTCGTCGTGTCTCTTGTGACCGGCATCGTCTTTGGTCTGATGCCCGCGCTCGAAGCCGCGCGCTTTGACCCGAACGACGCGCTCAAGGAGTCGGGTCGGGGCAGCACAGGCGGGCCGCGCGGACGGCGACTGCGGAGCGCCTTTGTCGTCGCGCAGGTCGCGCTCGCGCTGGTTCTTCTGGTCGGCGCAGGACTGATGATAAAGAGCTTTTCGCGTTTGCAAGCGGTCGATCCCGGCTTTGACCCAAAGAACCTTTTGACGATGCGCGTTGACCTGCCCGCCACAAAGTACGAAGAGGATGAGCAGATCGTCGCCTTCTACCGACAGGCGACCGAGCGTCTGGCGACGTTGCCCGGCGTGAGCTCGGCTACGGCCATTAATTACCTTCCGTTTTATTCGGGGCTCGGCGCGCGCACCAGCTTTCATATCGACGGGAGGGAGGCGGCGCGCCCCGGTGAAGAACCTTCGACCGACGTGCGCGTCACAGATGAAAACTATTTTCGCACGCTCAATGTGCCTCTGCTTCGTGGTCGCAACTTCACGCCGCAGGAGGCGGCTGAAAAGCGCCCCGTCGTTATTATCAGCGAGGCTCTGGCGCGCAAGTATTTTCCGGGCGAAGACCCTCTGGGTCGGCGCATCGCGGTCGAGATGGAAGAGAACCCGCCGATGCTGGAGATCATCGGCATCGTCGGCGACGTGCGCTACGACAAGCTCGACGGCGAGCTCTACCCGATGGTCTATCAAACGCCGCCGCAGCTCGCCTATCGGGCGATGACCTTCGTCGTCCGCACGGGCGGCGACCCGCTCTCGCTTGCCGACGCGGTGCGCCGCGAAGTGCAGTCGATTGACCGCGACCTGCCGCTTGCAGACGTGCGGACGCTCGAAAGCTGGATCGGCGAGTCTGTTTCGCGCACACGCTTCGGGATGCTTCTGCTCACAATCTTTGCCGGTGTTGCATTGCTGCTTGCAGCCGTCGGCATCTACGGCGTGATGAGCTACACGGTTGCGCAGCGCACGCATGAGATCGGCATCCGCATGGCTCTGGGCGCGCGCGGCGCTGACATTGTCCGTGTGGTCGTCCGCCAGGGGATGTTGCTTGCGCTCATCGGCATCGCGGTTGGGACAACGGGCGCGCTCCTTCTGACGCGCGTCATCTCGGGATTGCTCTATGGTGTCTCGGCGACAGACCCTTTGACGTTTGCAGCCGTCGCGCTGACGCTCGGAGCATCGGCCTTGCTCGCCTGTTACGTTCCGGCGCGCCGTGCCGCGCGCGTCGATCCGATGGTCGCGCTGAGGTACGAATAAAAGCTGTCCGTTGTCAGCTGCCGGGCGAGAGTTGTTTGCATGTCGTTGCCTGAACGATTTCTTTAACGCAGCGACCGGACAATTAAATCAAACGACCGAATGCTGGCAATGAACGAATGCACCAATGAGAGGCTTTTATGGCGATAGTGCTAAACGACGCGAAGTATGGATTGCGGATGCTTTTGAAGAGTCCGGGCGTGACACTGGCTGCAATCATTGCGTTGGCTTTAGGCATCGGCGCAAACACGGCAATCTTTTCGGTCGTCAGCTCGGTTTTGTTGCGCGCGTTGCCCTTTGAAGATGCTCAACGCCTTGTCGTCATCTGGGAGACAAACCCATTGCTCACCTCGCCCGCGCTGCGCACAAGAAACGAGGCGAGTCCGGCAAACTTCTTTGATTGGCAACGTGAGCAGACGAGCTTTGAGGAGATGGGCGCGTTTCGTTGGAACACATACAACCTGACGGGCGGCGACGTGCCCGAACAGATCATTGGCAACCCTGTCACCGCAAGCATCTTCCCGACGTTGAGGGCGAAGCCTTTGCACGGGCGCACCATC
>CBDUCU010000101.1:0-10044 GCA_965365725.1 uncultured bacterium
CTTTGCACTTCAGTAGTTTAGCACCGGCCGAAACGTGCTTAACTACCATAGACCCAAAGGTAAAAGGCAAAAGTGAGAAGGCACAGGTGGCCTCTTCACTTTTGCCTTTTACCTTTTTACTTTTGCCTTAAAAACCTATTGTGCCGAGCATCACGAGCAGGGCGCGTTTGAGCGCGAGGTCGCGCCCGCGCGGGTCGTACCATTCGTCGAGCGTGTGCGCGTTGCCGCTTGCGCCGCCAGCTCCGAGTGTGAGCGCAGGCAAACCCAACGAAATTGGAATATTTGAATCGGTCGATGAGCAATCTAGCTGCGGACGAGCGCCGAGCAAGCGTGTCGCCTCTTCCGCGAGACGAACGAGCGGAGCGTCTTTCGGAGTAGCTCCGCCGGGACGGTCGCCGATAAGTTTTGTTTCAAGCTCAAGCGGCGGGCCGCCCGCACGCCGCGCGCCGTTTTCGTCGTCAACCGCATCGCGCAGGGCGCGCCGAAAGAAAGCATCGAGACGGCCCAACTCGTCCGCCGACTCCGAGCGCATATCAACATCCATCGAAGCCTCGCGCGCGATAACGTTTACGCCCGTGCCGCCTTCGACGCGTCCGACGTTAAACGAGGTTCGCGGTCGCGTGCCCGCTGGATACGAAACGAGTCGTGCAACGACGCGCCCGAGCGCATGGACGGGATTGGCAACGCCGAAATCGCCCCATGAATGCCCGCCTGTGCCGCGCAGCAGGACGCGGTAGCGGCGCGAGCCGACGGCAGCGTTTGTGATGCGCTCTAGGCCGGGGCCGTCGAGACTCAAAAACGCGTCAACTTTTCCCGCCCATTCGCCCGCCGACAGAAGATGTCGCACGCCGCGCAAATTCCCCTCGCCCTCTTCGCCCACCGTTCCGACGAAAAGCACAGAGCCTTGCGTTTGAATCTCGCATTCTTCCAGCGCACGCAGGATTGCAACAAGCGCGGCCAGCCCGCATCCATCGTCCGCAATTCCCGGTGCGCGCATCCGTGCCCCCTCGCGCCTCACCTTGCAATTTGTTCCGGCAGGAAAGACCGTATCAAGGTGTGCGCTCAAGACGAGCAGCGGATGCATGTTTCGTCCGCGACGCAGCGCAACGCAATTGCCTTCCGCATCCAATTCCGCACCGGCAAGCCCCAGCGCTCTAAACTTGTCTCTCAAATATCCTGCGCGCTCTGCTTCGCCGAAGGGCGGGGCAGGCACTTCACACAGTGCAACCTGTTCCGCGTCAATCCAAGCTGCCTGCTGCTCAAAAAAACGAAACGCTCGCGCGACCTTTTCCGACGCGAAGAGATTGCGGACGACTTGTTGGGTGGAAATAGCTGCGGCGGGTAGGTTCATAAAAAAATACCGCAGGCGATAAGAAAATCGCGCTTCTCTTTAGCAACACCTCAAGCGCGCTCGCCCCATCGCTCGCGCTACAAATGGCAAGAGACTTTGCCTTTGCTCACTCGCCGACAAAAGCATCGGCCTCAATCTCGACGAGCATCTCCGGCGAGATCAAACGACTGACTTCAACCATGCTGGTAGCCGGACGTATCTCGCCGAAAAACTCTCCATGCGCGCGCCCGACCGCTTCCCAATCGCGCTCGATATCAACGACGTACATCCGCGTCCGCACCACGTCCTTTAACCCGGCACCCGCGCGCTTCAACGCAGATTCGATGTTGCGCAAGGTCTGCAACGCCTGAGCGTAAGCGTCGCCCACGCCGACAAGTTTTCCTTCCGCATCGGTCGCCGTCGTTCCTGATACATGCACATAATCGCCCATGCGCACGGCTCGTGAATAACCAACCACAGGCTCCCAGCGCGTACCGGATGAAAAGTTCTTTCTCATAGCTCTAAAAAAGTGATGAGTAATGATTAATGAGAAGGAAGACAGAAGTCAGGAGTCAGTAGTCAGAATAAAAAGCAACAGACATGTTCTTTATTCTGACTTCTGACTTCTCTCTTACTTATCATTCATCACTTTATATTCAGACCAACGCCATCATCTCGTCTTCGCTCAAAACGCCGTGTGCGCTCTTGGCATGCTCGTAGATGCGTTGGACGCGTTCATCGGTGGCCTCAATCCTGCGCGATTCGAGCCAATAGACGACGTTTGATTTGCCGCTCATCGGGCCGACTTCGATCTGCTGCTCCATGCCAAACAGGTGCGCCGGAACGCCCGAATAGATAAGGTCTGCAAGCTCCCGGTCGCCTTTGCGAAAGCTTTTGATAACGGCGGCGGCGTGAACGCCCGTCGCCGTGCGAAACGCATCGCGTCCGACGACCGGATAGTTGACGGGAATCGTCCAGCCGCAACTCTCCGCAGCCTTCTCGCAATACTCATGCAGACGCGCCAAATCATTATCGATCCAGCCCATCAGCTTCAAGTTGACGAGCAGTTGATCCATCGGCGTATTGCCGACGCGCTCGCCCACGCCAAGAGCCGAGCCGTGCACCTGATCCGCACCGCCCTCAATCGCGGCGATTGAATTAATCACGCCAAGCCCTCGATCCTGATGACCGTGCCAGTCGAGACGTATGCCGCCGCCCTCATCGTCGATGATCTTTTTGACGAACGAGACGACCGCACGCGCGCCGTCGGGCGTGGCATGACCGACCGTGTCGCACACGCAGACCGCTTTAGCGCCGCAACGAATCGCGGTTGTGTAGAGAGAGCGAATGGTTTCCGGGTCGGCGCGCGTCGTATCTTCTGTGACAAACATGACGGGCAAGCCTTCGGAGACGGCGAAGGTGACGGCCTCTTCCGTCAGATGCAAAAGCTTGTCGAGCGTCCAGTCTTCGGCAAAGAAGCGTATAAAGGATGAGCCGAGAAAGGTGCAGGCTTCGATTGCGATGCCGGCGCGCTGCGAAATTTCGGCAATCGGATGGATGTCGTTGCGGTGCGTGCGCGCGGCGCAGTTTGGACGAATCTTTAATTTCTGCTCGACGATCTCGCGCGCCAGTCGTTCGACTCCGGCCGCATGCGTGCCGCCCGCGCCGGGCAAACCGATGTCCGCCGTGTCGATGCCAAGCGCGTCCATCAAGTGGAGCAGCTCGATTTTGCGCTCAACCGGGGGCTCTTTAACAGAGGGCGATTGCAACCCGTCGCGCAAAGTTTCGTCGTCAAAGCTGATCTTGCGATTTGGCGCTTCGGTCAAAGGAGCGATTGTGTTCCAGTCGTAAATAAGGTCGCTTGCCGGCATGTTAACGGATGCCTTTCGCTTGAAAAAATTTTTGCAGTTTTTACTGGGTTGACGTTGTTGATTTCAACAGGGCGCAAAATAGTTGTCAAGCACACGCGCTAAAGCTATGGCCTCATGCATTTCGATGATTGATTTCGCCTTGCTTTCAATTTCGCCGTGTACCCGTTTATCTACAACACTCTGGCTTACATAAGTGCTGATCCGAAAGTGCTCTATTGCGTCCGCTATGTTCGGTCTCAAAATGAATCGGCATTTCTCTCGCGCGATAAAATTGACACCCAAACGTCTATAATGCCTGAACAATGCAATACAGAGTTTCTGCGGAGTTTTTATGACGACCGCCGTTAGTCTTGAGATTCTCTTTATCCTGCTGCTCGTTGCGGCCAACGGTCTCTTTGCGATGTCGGAGATGGCGCTTGTCTCGGCGCGTAAGGCGCGACTGCAACGCCGCGCCGCAGAGGGCGACGCACAGGCGCAAGCCGCGCTCTCACTGTCAAACGCACCCGATCAATTTCTTTCAACGATACAAATCGGGATCACGCTCGTCGGCATCCTCGCGGGCGCATTCGGCGGCGCGACCATTTCCGAACAGCTCGCAGCGCAGTTTGCGCGCGTTGCCCTGGTTGCACCCTACGCCGAGCCGCTCGCGCTTTCAATCGTCGTGTTGTCAATCACATATCTTTCGCTCGTCATCGGCGAGCTCGTCCCGAAGCGACTTGCGCTCAACAACCCGGAAGCAGTCGCCGCGCGCGTGGCGCGTCCGATGCGCGCGCTGACGCGTCTGACCACGCCGTTTGTGCGGCTGTTGAACTTCTCGACCTACGTTGTGCTCAAAATCTTGCGCGTCAAACCGACCATTGAGCCGCCCGTCACCGAAGAGGAGATCAAGCTTTTGATCCATCAGGGAACTGAGGCGGGCGTGTTCGAGCAATCAGAGCGCGAGATCGTCGAAAGTGTTTTTCGTCTCGGCGACCGTCGTTTGAGCACTCTGATGACCCCGCGTCTTGACATCGTCTGGCTCGATGTTAATGCAACTGCCGAAGAGGTGCGCCGCAAGGTGGCCGAGAGCCGTTACTCGCGTCTGCCCGTCGCGCAGGGCGGACTCGACAATCTACTCGGCGTTGTGGCGACAAAAGATTTGCTCGTGCGTTGTCTGGCGGGCGAGCCTCTCAACTTGCGCGCCGCCGTGCGTCAGCCGCTCTTTGTTCCCGAAGGTCGCACGGCCTTGCAGGTGCTTGAGCTGTTTAGAAAATCTCACACGCATCTGGCGCTCGTCATCGACGAATATGGCGCGGTCGAAGGACTCGTCACGATGAACGACGTGCTCGAAGCGATGGTCGGAGATATGCCTGCTGCGGGCGAAACGGACGAGAGCGTTGTCCGCCGCGACGACGGCTCGTGGCTGCTCGACGGCGCAATACCCATCGAAGAGTTCAAAGAACTCTTTCCCGTCGGACGGCTTCCCGGCGAGGAGCGCGGCGCTTATCACACGCTCGCCGGTTTCATGCTCTTTCAGATGGGGCGACTGCCGCGCACCGCAGATTTTTTTGAGTGGCAGGATTTTCGTTTTGAGGTCGTCGACATGGACGGCAAACGCATCGACAAGGTGCTCGTTCAAAAGATTAACCCTGATACAGCAGAAGGGTAATGAGCGGGGCGGTGGCCCACGCCTTGTTTGATTTACGCTTAAGTTTACAGAACATTTACAACGCATCGCTTGTCAGCACTTTGACGCGGCTGTTAATCTTTCAACCTCTTCCCGCAAAATTTTGGCCTCTTGAAAGGATTTGCTCCATGAGAAAACTGTTTACCTGCGCCATGCTTTTTGCGCTCGCGCTTTCGACGCTGATTGCGTCGGCGCACACAAATGATAACGGCTCGGCCTTGACTATCGGCTCGACGGTCGAAGACTTCAAGCTGCCAAATGCGGACGGCAAAGAAACATCGCTTTCATCCATCAAAGGCGCGAAGGGCACGGTTCTCATCTTCATCTCGACGCGCTGCCCGGTCTCAAACGCATACAACGAGCGGATGGAAAAACTCGCACAGGATTTGCGCGCGCGCGGCATCAATGTCGTCGGCATCAACTCGAACGCAGCGGAGACCGCAGACGAAATCAAGCAACACGCCGCCGATAACAAATTGGGCTTTGTGCTCCTCAAAGACGGCGGCAATCGCATCGCCGACCGCTTCGGCGCGTCCGTCACGCCCGAAGCCTTCTTCCTCGATGCGTCAAACAAGCTTGTCTATCGCGGTCGCATCGACAACTCGCGCAACGGCGACTCGATCTCATCCGAAGAGTTGCGCAACGCCGTCGATGAAACGCTTGCCGGCAAGCCCGTCAGCAAGACAGAGGTGCGCGCCTTCGGCTGTTCAATCAAACGCGGCTAATCGAGCACAGAATGAAAAAAGCGCTGCTCTTAATTTCAATCTTCAGCGTCGCCTGCATGTTCTTTGCGGGCGACGCTTTTGCATCGCAGAAAAAATCCAACTCCGCGCAGAAGCGCAAGGCGCGGTCGAGACCAAAGACCGTCGCCAAATCTGCTAAGACTGAGCCCGTCAGACCGCAGGTAAAAGAGATTGACGAGGCCGGACTAAAAACAATTCTTGAGGAGAGCACGAAGAACAATCGTCGCCTGCTCATCAACTTTTGGGCGACCTGGTGCACGCCTTGCCGCGAAGAGTTTCCAGACCTCGTCGAGATTGATAAAGAGTTTGCCGCAGAGAGCGATTTCGAGTTCATCACCGTCTCGCTCGACGAGCCGACGGAGATTGATAAAAGCGTCGCTCAATTTCTCGCAGAGATGCGCGCCACATCGATTCCCGCCTACCTCGTCAACGCCAAAGACCCTGAGAATCTGATTGCGCTCGTCTATCCGGAGTGGCGCGGCGATTTGCCCGCCACGTTTCTCTTTGGCAGGAAGGGCGAGATTCTCTTCAAGCACACGGGGCGCGTGCGGGCCGAGGAGCTGCGCGCCGCAATCAAGGCTTCGGGCGCGGCGGCAAGCGGCGGCGAAAAGTGATGCGAGTTTGAAAAGCCGCGCGTGAGCCTTTATAGTTCAGCGTTCGCTTCAACAATCTTCGCCCGCTTGCTCTTGTGCCGCGCTTTATGAATTCAGAGTCAATCACTCCTGAAATAGTCTCCGCACACAATCTTTCGACGGAAGAATACGCACGCATCAGAGAGCTTCTGGAGCGCGAGCCGTCTTTGACCGAGTTGGGCATCTTCTCGGTCATGTGGTCGGAGCACTGCTCTTATAAATCTTCGCGCACGCATCTCAGACGTTTGCCGACGACGGGCGAGCGCGTCATTGTGCCGCCGGGCGAAAACGCCGGAGTGGTTGACATAGGCGACGGGTGGTGCGCGGCCTTCAAGGTCGAATCGCATAATCATCCTTCGTTTATCGAGCCTTTTCAGGGCGCGGCCACAGGCGTGGGCGGAATCCTCCGCGACATCTTTACGATGGGCGCGCGCCCCATCGCCTCGATGAACTCTCTGCGCTTCGGCACGCTCTCGCATCCACAACACGGGCGACGCAACCGCGCGCTGCTCGCAGGCGTGGTGGCAGGCATCGCACACTACGGCAATGCATTCGGCGTGGCGACGGTCGGCGGCGAAGTCTCCTTTGACGATGCGTACAGCTTAAACCCGCTCGTCAATGCGTTTGCTTTGGGTCTTGTGCGCCGCGATCAAATCTTTTTTGGCAAGGCCGAGGGCATTGGCAATCCTGTGTTGTACGTCGGCGCGAAAACGGGGCGCGACGGCATTCACGGCGCGACGATGGCATCGGCTGAATTCGACGAAGAGGCTTTGGAGAAACGTCCAACCGTACAGGTGGGCGATCCATTTCTTGAAAAGCTGCTGCTCGAAGCGTGCCTTGAGGTGATGCGCACGGGTGCGGTCGCCGGAATTCAGGACATGGGCGCGGCGGGCCTCACGTCTTCATCGTGCGAGATGGCCGCGCGCGCAGGCAACGGCATCGACCTTGACCTTTCGCTCGTGCCGCAGCGCGAAGAGGGCATGACCCCTTACGAGATCATGCTTTCGGAATCGCAGGAACGAATGCTGATTGTGGCGCACAAGGGGCGCGAGCGACAGGTCGTCGATGTTTTTCGCAAGTGGGATTTGGACGCGGTCGTCATCGGGCGCGTTACCGACACAGGAAGCGTCGTGGTTCGCACGGGCGCAGAAACGCACGCCGACATTCCCGTCAAACATTTGACCGACGAAGCGCCGCGCTACGAGCGACCAATGCGGCGGCCCGCGCAACCGATGGATGAGACCGTGCGTGACGAAGCGAAACAGGTCGTCACCTCGCCGTCTGATACGGGCAAAGACGTTGCAGCAAACTCCTCGGTCGTCAATTCGGACGAGCTGCACGAGATTCTCGAAGCGCCGAGCACAGTCGTCCCAAATGCGTCAGCAGATCATAACGAAGCACTCAAGCTCATGTTTGCTGCACCAAACATCGCGTCGAAGAACTGGGTCTTTCGCCAGTACGACTACATGGTGCGGACGAACACAGTCGTCTTGCCGGGCGGGGATGCAGCCGTCGTCCGCATCAAGGAGACGCGGCGCGCGCTCGCCATGTGTCTCGACGGCAACGGGCGTTTCTGCGCCGTCGATCCGCGCGAGGGTGCAAGACAGATCGTGGCGGAAGCGGCGCGCAACGTCGTCTGCGTCGGCGCGCGACCCATTGCGATTACGAATTGTCTCAACTTTGCTTCGCCCGAACGGCCCGAAGTGATGTGGTCTTTTTCTGAAGTGATCGACGGGATGGCGGAGATGTGCCGCGCGCTGGATACGCCCGTCATCTCAGGCAACGTCTCTTTCTACAACGAGACGGAAGGGCGCGGCATCCATCCCACGCCCGTAGTCGGGATGGTCGGTCTTGTCGAAGACGTGCGCCGCGTTGTGCAGCCGGGTTTCAAAGGCGAAGGACATTTGATTGCGCTGCTTGGCGAAACGGGCGAAGGGCTTGCGGTAAGCGAGTATGCCGTGAGCATCGAAGGGCGGACGCTCGAAGAGATGATTGCATCGGGCGCAAGCCTTCCGCGTCTTGATGTCGAGCGCGAGCGCGCCGTGCAAGCCGCCTGTTTGCGTGCGGCTGAAGAGGGCTTGCTTCAATCGGCGCATGATTTGTCGGACGGAGGGTTTGCTGTGGCGCTCGCCGAGTGTTGCTTCGCTTCGCAGAATCGCTTGAGTGTCGGTGCAAAGGTAGAGCTGGCAGATGATATCCGCACGACCGCACAGCTTTTTGGCGAAACGCCTTCACGCATCATCATTAGTTTTGAGGAATCCGCGCGCGCGCGCATTGAAGAGATTGCAGCCAAAGCGGGTTGTCCTTTGCGCGTCATTGGTCAAACCGGCGGCGGCGCTCTAAGCATCGACGTAAATGGCAAATCATGCATCGAGATGGATGTTGCCGAGATCGAAACAATCTGGCGCACGTCGCTCGGCTCGCGTCTTGAGGCAGAAGTTGTCGCGACTGCGGCTGAATGAAGTGACGCAAAAGGTTAGAATCTGAAATTTCAAATCTGAGATTCCAACTCTGAAGTATTTTCCTGAGCAGCCTTCGCGCCTGTTGTTTCACTGAACTAAAATCCTCACTTCATAGACAGACAAAAGCGCGTAAATGATTCGCCATGACAAAGGCGCGCGATAGCAACAACTCACGCCACGAGTTTAGTAATTCAAACTTCGCGCGCGTGTGCGATATCGACGTTGAATCATTAATCGGCGCGCTTCTCTCGCTCGATTCGTCGCGTCGCCTCGCCATACTCGATAGCTGCGGTGCTGACGAGCCTTCGGGCGCGCGTTTTCTGATCGCAGCGTTCGACCCCTTTGAAATCGTCGAAGCGCGCGGGAGCAGGCTGAGGATTTGGACAAAAGAGAGCGACGTGCAGCGCGTCTGTGAAGGCTCGGTGCTCGATCTTTTAGACGAGCGGCTCAACAAATACTTTACCCTCAAAGACCCTTCTTGCACGCGCCTGCCCGCGACTGGCGCATGCTTTGCCGCGCTCTCCTACGAGCTTGCGCGCACCTTTGAAAGCCCGCACGCCTTTGCTCATGCGCGCGACGAACGGAGCGAAGCAGACGCAGTCTTCTCCTTTTTCGACGCGCTCGTGATACACGATTACAAGCTCGGCAGAACCTTCGTCACAAGCGTCAACGGTTCACCCGCAAGTCTCGATGAGAGTTGTCGTGCTCTCGAATCGCTTGCCGCTTCGTCGCTTTATCGCATGCGTGAGAGTCGGGCACAGATTGCGCCCCTCTTGCTCTCATCAAACTTTACGCGCGAGCAGTATGTGGCGGCGGTCGAGCGCGTGCGTGCTCATATCTATGCGGGCGACGTTTATCAGGCCAATCTGACGCAGCAGTTTGTTTGCCGCACCGATGCGTCTCCGGAAGAAGTTTATCTACATTTGCGGCGCGACCATCCAGCCGCTTTCGCAGCCTTTATGCGTGAACGCGAACGCACAATCGTCAGCGCCTCGCCGGAAAGATTTCTGCGCGTCGAAGTGTTAGAAGCGGACACAGACAGGTTAAGACGCATCGAGGCATGGCCGATAAAGGGCACGAAACGACGCGGCGAGACCGAAGAAGAGGACGCGCGCCTGCGCGCAGAGCTTCTCTCAAGCGAAAAGGATGCGGCTGAGAATGTGATGATCGTTGATCTTCTGCGCAACGATCTGGGTCGCGTTTGCGAATTCGGTTCGGTGCGCGTGCCCGAATTATTTGCGATTCAAGCGTTTCCGACCGTGTGGCACGGCGTTTCAACGGTCGAAGGAAAACTGCGTTCGTCGTGCTCGCAGGAATTTCCTTGCTGGCAATCGGTTTGA
>CBDUCU010000102.1:0-9970 GCA_965365725.1 uncultured bacterium
TGAGCAGAATGACGGCCACGCCCGCCAGTATCCCGATACTCGTCCAGCGCAGAGTCTTCGTCAACGGAAAGCTCAGAAGCATCGCCGCCGCGCCCGACGAGAGAAAGAGCGCGACCGACAAACTGTAAAAGATATTCTCGACGGCGATGGCCGAGGTGGCCGCAACGAGCGGCACGCGGTCGCGCACGCAAAAGACTTTGGTCGGCTCGCTGACGACAATCCCCAGCGGGACGACATTGCCTACTGCGTCGCCCGTCAGATAAGCGCGAAAAGCATCGCGGAAACGCAGACGGTTTTCTCCCTCAAAGCATAGAGTCCATGCCAGCGTGCGGACGACAAAACGCAGCCCCGAGAGCGCGATGATGATAAGAAAGCCATAGCCCAAACCGCGCAGCTCATTCCAAATCTTCTCCACGCCCGCCTGCCAGACGATGTAGCCAAAGAGCAGCAGTCCGGCGACGGCAAACAACACGCCCGCCGGTGCCAGACTTCGCCTCTTTGTCTTCTCTGCGACCGTTTCAGACATTCGCATTGTCAGATTAATTTTACGTTTTCAGCCATCATGAACGGCGCGTCTTTCACAATTTCAGCAAGACTACGCCATCAAAGCTCTTTCCTCAAACCTCTCTCCAAATGGCAACTTGCGCGCCATTCTATCCTTGCCTGTAAATTTAGTTGATGACCGCGTGATGCAAACAAAATTTCATCTCTATGTGCCGCAGAAATCCGACAGATGACATCATCTATGACGAGTGATAAGTGATGTTGTAAAGCTTCGGCGCTTCTCATGCTTTAGCCCGCCTCTTAACATCCTCTTTCCAGAGTTGACCGAAGGCACTCCGATAAGCGATTCTTTGGCGCGTACCCCTTAAATTCCATTCTTAAGCGAGACGAGCAATTTATGAGCAAAGCGGCACAGGAAACTTTGGGCGGAAGCCCTCTGACCATCTACTCGGAAGACGAAAATATGTTTCGCGCTTCGGTGCGCGAGTTTGCCGAAGGCGAGATTCGACCGCGCGTCGAAGAGATGGACGAGCATGCAAAGATGTCGCCCGATGTGATTCGCCAGCTCTTCGAGCTTGGCTTGATGGGCATCGAAACACCCGAAGAATACGGCGGCGCGGGCGCAAACTTTTTTACGGCCATCATCGGCGTTGAAGAGCTTTCGCGCGTCGATCCATCGGTCGGCGTTTTGATGGACGTGCAGAACACGCTCGTCAACAACGCTCTTATCCGTTGGGGCTCAGCCGAGCAGAAGAAGAAATACTTGACGCAGCTCGCCTCGGAAAAGATCGGCGCGTACTGTTTGAGCGAAGCCGGCTCCGGCTCCGACGCTTTCGCCATGCAAACAAAAGCCGTCGAAGAGGGCGATCATTTTGTCTTAAACGGGCAGAAGCTCTGGATCACAAACGGCAACGAGGCCGAAATCTTCGTCGTCTTTGCCAACGCCAACCCCGAAGCGGGCTATCGCGGCATCACCGCCTTCGTCGTCGAAAAAGGCTTTGACGGAATCTCCATCGGCAAAAAAGAGAACAAGCTCGGCATCCGCGCTTCATCCACCACTGAAGTCATTCTCGACAACTGCCGCGTGCCCAAAGAGAACGTGCTCGGCGAAATAGGCAAGGGCTACAAGGTTTCCATCGAGACATTGAACGAAGGGCGCATCGGCATCGGCGCGCAGATGATCGGGCTTGCGCGCGGCGCGCTCGAACACGCGCTTCGTTACACAGCCGAGCGCGCGCAGTTCGGCAAATCAATCAACCAGTTTCAGGCCGTGCAGTTTCAACTCGCAGAGATGGCCGTCGAGCTTGAAGCCGCGCGTCTGATGGTCTATAACGCCGCGCGCTTGAAAGACGCGGGGCTTCCATTCGTCAAAGAGGCTGCGATGGCAAAGCTCTATTCATCGCGCGCCGCCGAAAAGATCGCCTCGACAGCCATCGAGCTTTACGGCGGCTATGGCTTTGTCAAAGACTACCCGGTCGAAAAGCTCTGGCGCGACTCGAAGATCGGAGCTATCTACGAGGGAACATCCAACATGCAGTTGCAGACCATCGCCAAACTCATCATGGGAAAGTGAGCGGCAGCGAGTGATAAGCGGTGACGACGGAAGAGATCAAACAATATCTCGCGGAGCTAAAAAAAGATTAAAAATGACCCAAAGCATTGGGGCGTTTGGTTGATGGACTTCGTTGACGACTTTCGCTACTACAAAGACCTGCGGATGATGGCCGAGCCGTTTGAATTGACGGATGAACGTGTGGACGCGCTGCTGGCCTCAACCGCCGAGGCGTTGTGTGACGAATTGGGTTTTGAGCAGCCCGCATGGCTCGCGGATGTGCCTGCATGCCGTGAACCTTATTTCGTCGGCGAGCTTGAGAATCTAAAAGCGATCTCGATTGTCGAAAGCCCCGTGCGTTTTCGCATCCGCAAGATTTTTGTTTTGGAGAATTTTCTGAGCCGCGTCTAACGGCGCGCGAAAGTTTTGAGTTTATGACTGCTTCACGCATTGACGTTTTTCGCATGATGCTGGCGAGCGACCCCGACAATACGTCGGTGCTCTTCGGGCTGGCGAAAGAGTATGAGAAGGTCGAGCGTTGGGACGACTTGGTTGAGACGCTCAGCGAATACCTGACGCGCGCCGACGACGAGGGCAACGCTTACGGGATGCTCGCGCGCGCTTATTTGCGTGCGGGCAACCGCGAGGCTGCGCGGCGTGCTTACGAGCGCGGCGTTGAAGTCGCCATCGCGCACGGGCATCCTTCGATGGCCGAAGATTTTCGGATGTCGCTTGAGACCGAGTTTGAATAAAGACTGTGAATCGTGAATCGTAAATAGAAGAACCCTTCACCAACCCCCAACTTCGATTCGCCGTTCACGTTCAATTATCATTCAACGACGATTCACGATTTACCATTTACGATTTACGTTTTTTATCAGGAGAGCAATTATGGCGACCGAACTAAAGGCGCGCGAGTATAAAGGATTGGGACGCGACGAGATGGTTGGCATCTACCGGACGATGTATCTGTCGCGCCGCATCGACGACAAAGAGATTCAACTAAAAGGGCAGAATAAAATCTTCTTTCAGATTTCGGGCGCAGGGCACGAGGCCGTTTTGACGGCGGCGGGAATGGCGATGAAGCCCGCTTACGATTGGTTCTATCCTTACTATCGCGACCGCGCGCTCTGTCTGCAGCTCGGCATGACCGCAACCGAACAACTCTTGTCAGCCGTCGGCGCAGCCTCAGACCCAAACTCGCATGGTCGTCAAATGCCTTCGCACTGGGGACATAAAAAACTGAACATCGTCTCGCAATCTTCACCGACGGGAACGCAATTTCTACAAGCAACGGGTTGCGCCGAAGCGAGCTTTCGCGCCGGTTTGATTGACGAGATAAAAGATAAAATCGTCGGCTTCAAAGGCGACGAGGTCGTTTATTGCTCGACCGGCGATGGGACGACGAGTCAGGGTGAATTTTGGGAAGCGCTTAATACTTCTTGCAACCTGAAATTGCCGGTTCTGTTTCTCGTCGAAGACAACGGCTATGCGATTAGCGTCCCCGTCGAAGTTCAGACCGCAGGTGGCGACGTGTCGCAGCTTGTTTCAGGCTTTCCCGATCTCTATATCCAAAAGTGCGACGGCACAGACCCCGTCGAGTCGCTCGAAACTTTGCGCCGCGCGGTCGAATACTGTCGCGCTCGTCGCGGCCCTGCGCTCGTTCATGCGAAAGTGATTCGTCCCTATTCACACTCGCTTTCAGACGACGAAAAACTCTACCGGCCCGACGAAGAGCGCACGACGGATGCCGAGCGCGACCCAGTTAAAAAATTTGGCGCGCTTCTTATCGAAGAAGGTTTTCTGTCGCAGGAAGAGTTGCAGAAGATAAAGGACGAGATCGATCGTGAAGTGAGCGAAGCGGCAGACGCGGCGCTGGCAAGCCCGCAGCCCGCGCCGGAGACAGCGACCGATTTTGTCTATTCGCCCGATGTTGACCCGACCTCGAAAGAGTTTGATAACGAAGATGAATTACGCGCGCAGCTTTCCGGCAATGCGGGCACGATGGTCGATCTCATCAACCGTTGCATGCATGAAGAGATGGCGCGCAACGCTTCAATCGTCGTCTTTGGCGAAGACGTGGCCGATTGCTCGCGCGAAGAGAATCTCGACAAGGTAAAGGGCAAGGGCGGCGTTTTTAAGGTGACGGCAAACTTGCAGAGAAAGTTTGGCGGAGCGCGCGTCTTTAATTCGCCTCTGGCCGAAGCCAACATCGTCGGTCGTGCAATCGGGATGGCGACGAGGGGCTTGAAGCCCGTCGTCGAGATACAGTTTTTCGATTACATCTGGCCAGCCTATCATCAGATCAGAAACGAGCTGGCTTTGATGCGCTGGCGCTCGGGCGGCGATTGGAAATGTCCAATCGTCATACGCTGTCCGGTCGGCGGCTATTTGAAGGGCGGCGCGGTCTATCACTCGCAATCGGGCGACACGATCTTCACGCACATACCGGGGCTGCGCGTCGTCTATCCGTCAAACGCGCTCGACGCAAACGGACTTTTGCGCACGGCCATCAGATGCGACGATCCCGTGCTCTTTTTAGAACACAAGCATCTCTACCGTCAGGCGTACAACAAGTCGCAGTATCCGCCCGATGGTTTTCTGATCCCTTTCGGCAAGGCGCGCACCGTCCGTGAAGGCACAGACCTCTCAATCATCACATACGGCGCGCTCGTCCAACGCTCGCTCGTCGCCGCAAAACAGGCCGAGCAGCAACAAGGCATCAACGTCGAGATCATCGATCTGCGCACGCTCGCGCCCTACGATTGGGAAGCAATCGCGCAATCCGTTCGCAAAACCAACAAGGTCGTCATCGCGCATGAAGACACGCGCACGCACGGCTTCGGCGCAGAAATCGCCGCGCGCATCTCGGAAGAGTTATTTGAACACTTAGACGCGCCCGTCCGACGCGTCGCCGCGCTCGACACCTTCGTCGCCTACGCGCCGCAGGTTGAAGACGCAATTCTCCCGCAAGTCGATGACGTGTATCGCGCGATCACAGAGCTTTACAGCTTCTAGTCAACAAAACCTACTTGCATCGTAAGCCAAGGGCCGCGCTCTTTAAGTACAGAGCGTGGCCCTTCGTGCAAAGTGAGAATATATGCATCGCGTCAATGTGCTCGATGCCCATTTCCGTTGATGTGGATTAGCGACGCATCGGCATGAAAGCCGTTATATGCTGGATTAACTGCTGCAACGGATTCAGACGGGTTGAGATTGAAGCGACGTACGACGTTGCTCAACACATCCGACTGCTTGTGGAGGCCCTCGGCTGCGCCCTGTAGATTAAAATGTGTAAGCGTACATGACGGCCAGATTGTTGTTACCGCGCCCCTGATTGCCGACGCTGTAACCTACAAGCAGCACGCTCCGCTTCGACGTGGTAAAGGCGAGTCCGCCGCCCGCATAACCAAGACGGTTTTTTCCCGAGTACCAGTCTGCAAGAAAACTAACTCTTCTGTGCAGAGGCTGCTCATAGCCGACGAACGCTCCACCGCGCGTGCCTGCTCGCTGATTTGCCGCAAGCATGGCGTAAGCGCCGCCCGTCAGGCGCGGAGCATAATTGCCCTTTATCTTTTTGCTGACGGAAGCATAAGCCATACCGGAAGTATCTGTGCCAGCGCGTTTGGTGACGGGGATGTAGGCGATGCCGCCGACAACCGCCTGCAAGCCTTTGTCCTCATTCTGGTAGAGCTGCCATTTGACATTAGGCTGCAACTCGACGGGCAGAGAGCCGCCGCCGACCTTCGTATAGAAAGCGTTGAGACCGACTTCCATGCGCCGGCGCGCGCCGTAAATCACACGTGCTCCGTAGGACTGGTATCCTCCATCTTGATATGAGGCAAGGTGCGAGATGAAATCACCCTCTACGTATATTGCGCCCTGTGGCTGTACATCCGTCGATGGAGTATTCCAGACGGTTGTCTGTGCGTGTGCGACGGAAGTGTTTACGGCACACACAGCGAGAATCAAGTAGAGAAAGAACTTCTTAAGAGACATGATGTTTTGATTCCTGCAAAGTGGTCTTCAGAATTAACGCACAGTTCGACGACAAGCGTTAGACAGGAAAACATCGCTTCTGTGTTCCCGTCTGATCATTGATCGGCGGAAAGCAATAAAACTTAAGATTAATCTGCAAAGTCGGAGATTGGGGTCGGGACAATTGATTAGAGAGCGCGCATCGAATCTGCCAGCCAACCCCCCTTGTTCATATCAAATTACTGGTAAAGGCTCTTGGTCGCGCCCGCCCGGCTCTGGCTGCTTCAATCGAGCGATTGAGTGCGCGCCTAACGCTTCGACACAACAATTTCAGAAATTCAATTGACATTTGATAACTGAAATCCTAATCTCACTTCTCGTCGAGGCCGATAAGCCCAGAGGCGGCCTCAACTTAGTCCGCTGGGTTTCGAAGCGAAATCCTTCCCACGAAACGGCCCGTCAAAGTGGCCCCCAAACATTAGATAGAGTTCCAGCGATGTTGATAAGCAAGCTTCCCTCCTTGCTCGCGCTGGCTTTGTGTCTGCTCTATTCGGCGGGCGCAAGGGCGCAGCAAACGCAACCACAGGACGCGCTTCCCCAACTGATTCGGCGCGTCAAGCCCTCGGTCGTCTCCGTCATCACCTACAACGCGCGCGGCGAGGTCGCCGTCACGGGGAGCGGATTCTTTATCCGACCGGGCGAGGTCGTGACGAACCTGCACGTCGTCGAGGGCGCACAGCGCGTCGAGATCAGAACTTTCGACGGCAAAGGCAAGACCTACGCAGTCGAAGGTCTCAAGAGCATTGACGAGGATGGCGACCTTGCGCTGATGTCGGTTGAGATGCCTGCGGAGCGTTCGCGCATACTCGAAGTGACGGGTGCAGCCCCGGAAGAGGGCGAGAGAATTTTTGTCATCGGCAATCCCTTGCGGCTCGAAGGCTCTATCTCGGACGGGATCGTCTCAGCCGTGCGCGAGGTTCCATCTTTGGGTCGCATCATTCAGATTACCGCGCCGATCTCGCACGGCAATTCCGGTAGCCCCGTCTTTAACATGCGCGGCCAGGTGATCGGCATCGTCACAATCAAAGTGACAAACGGGCAGAACATCAATCTCGCCATGAGCGCGCAACGTTTGGCGGGCTTTACGGTCGGCGAACGATTGATTGCGTTTGACGAGACGGGAACGAAGAAGCGCGCCTCCGGGCAACCAGACGCGATCTCCGAATGGTGGTATCGCAACGGATTAAACTCGCTCTGGCTCGGCAACTACGACAACGCGCTTTCACATTTCGAGAACGCCGTCTCGAAGAATCCGAACCGCGCCGACGCTTGGATACAGGTCGGCTTTTGCAAGGTCAAGCAAGGAAAGAACGCCGATGCCATACGCGCCTTCGAGCGCGCTCTGAAGCTTCGGCCCGACTCGGTTGAAGCGCACAACAAGCTCGGCGACGCATACTATTATGCGGGCAATTTCTATCGCGCCATCGAATCTTACAAACGCGCTATCGAGATTAGACCCCGCGACCCGGAAGGCTACTACAATCTAGGTCTCGCCTATCTTGAAACCGGCGACCGCTCTGCTGCCATCGCGCAAGCAATCACACTCAAAAGCCTCGATTCGGAACTACACAAAAAGCTCTCAAACGAAATCGAACGCTGATACGAAAGGCAAAAGGAAAAAGGTAAAAGGCAAAAGTGAAGAGGCTCGGATGCCTTCCTACTTTTGCCTTTTACCTTTTTCCTTTTGCCTTTTACCTTACTTTACTCTCCCGTTACGCCGACAAAGATTGTTCTGTCAACGCTCTTGGGGTCGCCGAGAACGACGAAGCGCAAATTTTTCATATAGGTGCGTGCGACGCGTTGCACGTCCGAAGGCGTGACGGCGCGCAGCCGGTCGATAAAGTGAAAGGCGTTGCGCCAGCCCCCGCCCAAAAGTTCATACTGCGCAAGCTCTCCGGCCTGCGCCGCGTTTGTCTCCTGCCCCTGATAGTAGCGCGTGAGGAAAAACTGCACGATGCCTTGCAGCTCCTCCGCAGGCACGGCTTCGAGCTGGAGGCGCGTGACTTCGTTGAGCATGACTCGCACGGATTGATTCGCATCGGTCGAAGTCACGTAGAGTCCGCCGACGTTTGCGCCCTGACTTTGAAGAAACGCATCGGGCGCGTAGGAGAGATTGCGTCTCTGACGAACTTCGTAATGAACGCGCGATTGAAGAATGGTCTGCGCAACCCGCATCGGATAGATGTCGGGCGAGGAGAGCGGCGGCGCGACATAAACGCCCTGCACGTAGTTGGTCGGAAGCGGCAGAGGCGTTACGTCAACCGTCTGCGCGTTAAATGAGAGTTGCGGCAGCGTCTGCGGTTTGTAGTCGCCGCGTGGGAGTTTGCCGAATGCAGCCGATATGCGCTCGCGCACCTGCGCCGGATCTAGATCGCCGACCATAACGAGCAGCAGACGCGAGGTCTGCATCAACTGTGTGTGATAGCGTCGCACGTCCTCGACCGTAAACTTCGCTATCGTTTCGGAACTGCCGCGCGGGTCGTTGAGATAGGGATGACCGGCGTAGGCGACGCGCGCCTGAAGCGACTGAAGATACGAGTCGGGCGAATCCTTTTCGTGACGCAAACCAACCGCAAGACGGTTGCGCACGCGCTCAACGTCTTCCACCGCAAACGATGGCCGAAGCGCAACGTCTGTAAAAATCTCCCACGCCCGCTCGAAGTTAAAACGAGTGGTGGCAAGAGTCAGCGCCGAGTAGTCGTAGTTGACTCCGTAGCTGACGCTTGCGCCCATGCGTGCGAGTTCACGGCGCAGGCGTTCGCGCGGGAAATTGCGCGTGGCTTCGGACGAAGCATCGAGCATGAGAGCTTCGATTCCGGCGGTCTCGGTCGTCACGTTCTGCGCGCCGCCGCGTATAAAAAGACCTGCAACAACAGTGTGGCTTCCGGGCCGACGCTTGACGAGCACCTTTAACCCGTTGACATCAAACTCGGAGACAAACGAAGCCGCTTCCGCAAATGAAGATTGCTGCGAAGCGGCGGCGGCGACTGGACGCACGTCGTCGCGCGCGCCGGTCGGTTGCTGTTGTGCGTAAGAAACGCCGGTCGTCAAAACGAGCGCGAGCCAAAGTGTGGCCGACCGGCTAAAAATTCTCTCGAACATATTTACCCTTTACTTGTTTGAAGCTTCCGTAAAAATTGCGCTTATTTTTGCGCCCCGCCGCCTGCGCTTGCGCCGCGCGCTGCCGCTTCGCCCGTCAAATCCTGCGGCGTGACCTGTGCGATGCGCGCAGACTCTTCAGACATAAGGGCTAATCCGACGTGCGGCTTGCCTTGAATGTAGGTTGAGACGTACCGACTGATGTCTGCGCGCGAGGTGCGGCGCAAATTTGTGTGGTAGCCGCGAAAGTAGTCGATGCCGGTCGAGGCCCACCAGAAGGCGAGCGTGTGCGTGTAATCGGAAAGCTTCTCGCGCGAGAACATATCGTCAGCTTCGAGAAGGGCTTTGGCGGTTTCAAGCTGCTCGTCAGTGTAATAGTCGGGGTCGTTAAAGCGCGCTATCTCGGCGTAGATGGCGCGCAGGGCGGCGCGCGCTTTATCGGGCGTAGTTTGTGCAAAGACGTTGATGGGGCCGACGTTGCGCTGCGTGTAGTAGCCGATGTTTGCGTTTGTTACAAGGCCTGTATCGACGAGCGCGCGCTGAAAACGCGAGTCGGGTTGACGCAGGATGAAAGAGAAAACGTCAGCCGCGTAAGTCGCGGCGTTGTCTTTGCCGATAGAAGGGCCGTGCCAGCCGATGTTGATGATGACGTTTTCGACCGGACGTTTGACCACCTCGCCAGAGCTTGCCGGAAGCGGCGGATGCTCGACGAGAGGAAACTCTTCAAACGGGTCGCGCTCGCGTCGCGGCCAATCACCGAAGAGCGACTCGACAAGG
>CBDUCU010000103.1:0-9960 GCA_965365725.1 uncultured bacterium
TTGCCCATATTCATCCTGTAGAGAAACGGCGTCGAGCATCCAACCAACGCAAGCAGCCACAGCAATGGATAGCGCAGCCGGTAGCGAACAACGAGCCAGTAACAGGAAAGAAGCGCGAGCGTGGCAAAGAGCCACGTGCCGAGTTTTGCACCATACTGAAAATTTGCGTAAGGGTCGTCGGCAAAAAAGGCGACCGCGCGCGTTTGATAAAAGCCGGTCGCGCGGTAAAAGATCATCGGCGCAAGCAGCGCAAACTCGAGGGCAGCAAATCCCGCGACAAGACGCGTCTGACCTCTCTGCAACAACCTTAGCAAAACCCACCCGCATGCTCCGACGGTTGCGACGACGATGGCAGAGGCGAGCAGTTTCCACGCGGTGCCGCCGTGTGTTTGGATGAGAGCTGAGGTGACAATAAGGCCCGAAGCGGCGGCAGTCAGTCCGGCGACAAAGTATGTGCTGCCGTTTTCGATGAGTCGTCGCGCGAGCAGATAGACGAGCGGCGCAAAGAGCAGGCAAAGGATAAGCAGGCCGCGCGCCGCGCGCGTCGCTTCGGTAAACCACGTAAAGGGAATCTGTAGGATATGGAAGAAGAAATGATGATCGACGTAATCTTTTGGATTAAGCGTCGTCAAGGGCAGCGCCTCGAAGGGCGGAGGGAAGTTGCCTGAACGTAAGCCCTCTTCGAGCATCTGACTCCAGCGAAAATGATAGTAAGCATCAAAATCGCCGCAGCAGATTGATTGCGTCGAAAACTGCGTCCACCAGAAAGCAAAGCCGATGGCGAGCGCGCCCACGAGCATGTAGGTCACGCGATTGCGCAGGTCTTTGCCCGCACGTTGATGCGCATCTTTCGTCTGCTCGCGGTAACGATCTTCAAGCGTTGTGGCAGGCGGATAGTCTTCCGTGACGACGCGCTCGCCGCCGCTAATAGCTTCCATAATCCAGACCTTGTTTGCCGTTTACGTTAAAAATTGACCGGACAAAATAACACGAAGGCCATGCCCGCATAAAACGAGCATGGCCGCGTTTAAGTCCAGCACACGTTGTCAGCCCTTGTGCGCTTTTGTCGAGAAGCCGTTTTTAGCAACTCATTGAAGCATGTTTCGCGCCGATCTCTTTTAAGCGTGCAACGACCTGTTCGATCAACCAGTTCGGCGTTGATGCTCCGGCCGTGACGCCGACGCGTTCGACTCCGCGCAGGTTTTCAGGATCAATCTCCTCAGGGGTCTCAATCAGAAAACTCTGCGGGCATTGCTCTTTGCAGACCGAGAGCAGCTTGATGCTGTTTGAAGAGTGCTTGCCGCCGATGATGTAGAAGACTTCGACGTGACCTGCGAGGTCGCGCGCCGCAGTTTGCCGGTCGCGCGTCGCCGAACAGATCGTGTTAACAACCTGCGGCTCTGCATCCGATTTCGCGCGCACGGCCTCTGCCGCTTCGAGAAATGTGCTGAGCTTGATTGTCGTCTGCGAAACGACGAGCGGCGCATGTAGATCAGGCAAGGCGGCCACTTCGCCTGCATCGCGGACGACGTGCGCGTTTTTCGGCGCATAGCCGACCACGCCGATCATCTCAGGATGGTCTGGATTGCCGACTACGACCACGTCGCGCCCTTCCAGTGCGGCGCGCTCGGCGAGTTTCTGCACCTTTGTGACAAAAGGGCACGTCGCATCTACGACCTTTGTGGCGCGAGCTTCGAGTTCACGTTGCACTTCGGGCGTTACGCCGTGCGCTCGGATGACGGCTGTGACACCCTGCTCGACCTGTTCGGGTGCGTCGATGGTGCGTACGCCGCCGCGTTCGAGGCGGTTGATCTCCTGCGTGTTGTGGATGAGCGGCCCTAAAGTCCGCACCGTCGCGCCCTCCGCGAGAGCCTCTTCGACCATCTCGACGGCGCGCTCGACACCAAAACAGAAACCATATTCTTCAGCTAAGAGAACTTGCATGTTTATCCGTAGTCAAATAGTCCGTTGTCATTTGTCTCTCTTTCAAGTAGTTGCGGCTTGTTTCAATCAACACTGAAAAGTGTTCGACCAAAACAACGAGCTACAGACAGCTGACAACGGACAGTTTTTCAGATGCCCCCGGCCGAGCCTTCCGGGGCGTGCGGCGCGTCGGTTGTTGTGTTGGACGAAGCACGTCGGCTGTTCCATTCTTCGCGGAGACGGTCGGCAGCCTCGAGGCTTTCGTCAACCCAACTCATGTTCTTTTCGGCGAACCAGCGCAGGCCGCCCCACAAATTTTTCTCAAACTCGCCGAGCTTTTGCGCCGCGTCGCGCGGAAGCACGGCAAAGGATGCGTCGCACAAAAAGCGGAGCGCGTCGCAAACGGGATTACCCGTCTTGTATCTTGGATCGTTACTGCTGTTCATAGCTTCGTTAAAACCTCCTACCACAGCCATACGGCCCTGCGACTGAGACTGTTCCCGTATCCGTCAATCTTAGCATAGAGGTATGCAACGAATAGAACGCTGAAGCGTTGGTGCAGTCTGAAATCTGAATCCCGAAGAAAACCTATGTGCCCTGCCGCACATAGTGGTACAATCCCACTCCAAAGAACGTTCGCCGGCTTTCCGGCTTTACTCCCAGTGGTCAACCCCATGCGCATACTCTGTGTTGACGACGACGAAGACACCCGCGACCTGCTTAAGAGTCTGATCGGGTTTGCAGACCTGGAGGCTGTAGCCGTCAAAGACACGGAGGCGGCGCTCATGTTGATCGAGCGCGAAGAGTTCTGCCTCTATATCATCGACGGGCAACTGCCCGGCGTGTCGGGGTTTGGGCTGTGCGAGCAGATTCGCCAGCGCGACCAGAAGACGCCAATTATCATCTTTTCCGGTCACGGCTACCAATCAGACATCGACGCGGGGATGCTGGCGGGCGCGAACGTGTATATCGTTAAGCCAGATACGCGCGAGGTCGTCCCCGCCGTCAAGCGCCTGCTGGAACAGGCCCGCGCCGCCAACTCTTAACCCTTTCAGCTTTCAAACTGAACCGCTGCCAACGCTGATGGAATGCGGATTCGGGGATTGGCACGGATTGATCCGCGTCAATCCCCCGAATCCGCATGCTCTGTCATCCCTCCGGCGATAGTCTGCTTCACGGTCGGCCACATCTTAACGGCCCAAAACTCATAGCCCTCGTCCGAAGGATGAAAGCCGTCGGGCGAAAAGAATTCTGGATGGTTAGGAATGACCTCGTGGCTCGACGCGTAGGAATCGACGAGCATCGCGTGATGGCGCGCGGCAATCTCCGCGATGCGCTCGTTAAAGAGATTGATACGCGCGCGCGCGGCATCTCGCATAAAAACAGGGACGCGCGGAGCGAAGGAAACGTCAGGGATGTTTGAGATGACGAGCGGCGCACTTGTTTGCTCGCGCAGGGTTGAGACAAGCTGGTCGTAGTTACGCGCAAACTCATCGGGATCTACGCCGTGTGTGACATCGTTGATGCCGATGCCGAGCGTGACGAGCGTGGGTTGCGCCGACGCAACTCGTTTGACCTGGTTGCGCAGCACGTCTTTCGTCGTCGCGCCGCTTGCGCAAAGATTGACGAGGCGCGAGCCGGGCCGCTCGCGCTCGATGCGCTCGAAAAGTCGCGCAACGTAGCCGCCGCCCTTCAAGGCTCCGACTCCGACCCCGGTCGAATCGCCGAGCGCGACATAGACAACCGGCGTTTGACGTTTCGCTGTGTTCGTTGATGCGTTGTTTATTTCCAACATGTTTTGAGTTCCGCATGAAGTGAAAACGATAAGGACGGTAGTGACAAGCGCGCGTTGAGTGAAGCGGAAAGATTCTTTAACCACAGCGACACAGCGACACAGCGCAAACAAAAACTGTGTCTCTGTGTCTCTATGGTTAATCTTTCCTTTGCCCATGCGCAATCTTGACACCACGTCAAACGCTTGCCTCCGAACGCACAGGCTCGCGCAAGATCAACTCGGCGGCGCGCGCCGCTGTGCGTGCCGCCTCAGGGTGCGTGTCGCGCAAGTTTGAGACCTGCAAGAGCGATTCGCCCGTGCGCGAAAGCATGCGAAAAAGATCGCCCTCTTCGGCGCGCGTCTGTAAGACAAGCTCTTTCCATTCCGCCCCCGCAGCCCAGCGCGCGGCTGTCGCCGCAGCCGAAAAATTTATCTCCGGCGCGGGGTCGAGACCGTGCCGCCATTCGACCGAGCCGACTTCATAAGCGATGCGGTCGTATTCTGAAAGAGCCCTGACAAGCGCATCGTCAAGCGAAAGCTCTCCATAGTCTCGTTCGGGGTCTGAGGCGAGCGCGGCCATCAGTCCGGCGGCACGCGGCGCATCGAGCGAGGCGAACAGACCGCGCTCGATTGACTGGCCGACAAGAAGCGGGCGGTCAATGCGCAAATCCGCGAGCCAGCCGCCGCGCTCGGTGACGCGCTCGGCAAAGAAATCGAGATAACCAAAATGATGAAGCACGCGCGCTCTCTCTTCAAACGGTCGCCAGACCTCTTCGCGCATCGCTTCTATTTGACGGTCGAGCTTCTCCAAATCCTGTGCCTCATGTATGGCTGACCAGAGAACCTCCTCGCAACGCGTGCGTTCGTCGCCTTCGCGCAAGTGCGATGAAAGAGACTCGATTAGATCGTTGATTAAATCGACCGCTTCATCCGTCGCTGCACGCGACTCGCGCAGGCGCGGCTCGTGCAAAATTTCGATGTCGCCGCGCCGCACGCGCTCAAATGCTTCCTCGCGCGCGTCTTCGTTCAACGGAAAAATTTCTTCATAGACGCGACCGATTCTTTCGAGCCCGAGCGAGACGCGGCGACCGTTGTCGCGGATGCCGATCAGTCCGTCGGCGCGTCGTTCGGTGACGAGGACGAACCTGCGCCCGCTCCGGCTGATGCCGACGATGCGACCCGGCACAACCTCCTTGTCGAGCCATCGAAGCGTCGCTTCAAAGCGCGTGTGCGGCGCAGTTTCAAGCAGGCGCGTGCGCGCGCTCGCAAGACGTTCAAGACCGCGCGCGACTTCGGGCGGAAGATGACAACCGGCCTCCGCCAGCCGCGTTTTCATACGCCGTTCGGTCTCATCGCGTCGGCGCACGGCTTCGGTGACGCGCTCGACCGTTTCGCGTTGCGAGAAACTTCGCTCGGCGATGTCGCGCACTTGCGAGAAGCTGCCGTAAGCGTCGAGGAGGTTGAGAAGCGTCGTGTAGGTGGCGCGAAACTGGCTTTCGAGCGGGTCTGGCGGCGAGTTGAGAATAACGGAAAGTTTATGCGGGTCTTGATGCGGGGCGGGCGCGGCGACGATAAAGCCGACGCGGTCGCGGCCTCTGCGTCCGGCGCGTCCGGTCATCTGTTGAAGCTCGGATGCCGTCAGCGCGCGCCAGCCCCGCCCGGTGCGCACGTCGATATTGGCGAGAACGACCGTGCGCGCAGGGAAGTCAACTCCGGCGGCTACCGTTGCCGTTGCAAAGATCGCATCGAGTAGTCCAGCGCTCATCAGCTTTTCAATCGCAAGCTTCCATGCAGGCAGGTGTCCGGCGTGATGCGAAGCCACGCCGCCGCGCACGACCATCTCCCAGTGTCGATGCCTGCGCACTTCGGGAAAGCGCTCGACAATCTCTTTAAGCATGGCGCGTCGCGCTTCACGCCGCTCGGAGTTGTTTGTGCCGCGCTCTGAAAAGGCAGCTTCGGCGGCGGCTTCGTCGCAGCGTCGGCGCGTCGGGAGAAAGACGATTGCGGGAAGAAGATCGTAAGACGAGAGCGCGGCAAGAAGCGTCGAAGGCGGCATCTCCGGCATGCCTGAGCGTCCCTGCGCGCCGCCGCGAAAACGTTCGTGCGCGGGTCGTCGCTCGCTCTTTGAAGTTTGCATAAAGCGCGCGATCTCTGCGTTGAAGTAGTTGCGCTCGTCAAAAAGCGGCGCAAGCTGTCCGTCGGGAAAAAGAAACGCGGCGCGAAGCGGGACGGGGCGCGCGCCGGGACGTGAGACGACGCGGCAACGCGCGCCGCGCACTTCAGCAATCCATTCGGCAAACTCTTCGGCGCGACCGACCGTTGCCGAAAGCAGAAGCATACGCACGCGCGGCGGCGTGAGGATGATGGCTTCTTCCCAGACGTGACCGCGTTCTTCGTCGGCAAGATAATGTGCTTCATCTAAGACGACGAGATCGACATCTGCCTGACGACCGCTGCGAAGCGCATCAAAGAGTTGATTGCGATAAACCTCCGTTGTCCCGACGATAAGCGGCGCATCGGAATTCTCTTTGCGGTCGCCCGTCAAAACGCCGACGTTTTGAGCTCCAAATTCGGCTGAGAACTCTTGATACTTCGAGTTGGTCAGAGCCTTGAGAGGGCTCGTGTACCAAGCGCGTCGTCCGCTCTCAAGAAGTCGTCTGATCTCTTCGCGCGCAATCCATGTCTTGCCAGAACCCGTCGGCGCAGTAACGAGCACGTCTTCGGTTTCGAGCGCGCTCAAGGCTTCGAGCTGAAACGCGTCGGGAACAAAAGGCCTGGGCGAGGGCGTGCCGATGCCTTCGAGCAGTTGGCGGACGGTGCGCGTGCGCGCCGCGCGACCGGCGACGTGCGAAACGCGCGCATCGTCTGAACGAGAGGCAGATGTGCGAGCGGAGCGCCCGCTTCCGCCGCGCGCATCTTCACCTTCGCGCGACCGCGAGTCTTCGCGCCCGCCGCTTCGCCCGCGTCCGCCGAAACGACTCTTCGAGCCGCCTCGACCGCCGCCGCTTGTTCTTCCACCGCCTCTTTGTCGCCCCATGTACGACATTTTAACTTAGTAAGCGGTGAGCGGTAAGCAGCGAGTAGTGATTGATATGAACAAATTGCTTTTACTGCTGGCTGCTCACTGCTGGCTGTCTTGTGTTATTTTTATGTGTCATTCACAACGCCTGCGCCGCTTCGAGCGTCTAAATTTTCCGAACGCGCGACGCTGCGCGTCGTTTAAGTTTACAGACAAGAAAATGGCCGAGCTTTTCGAGAACATCGAGATCAACCGCACGTCGCGCTGGCCGCGCATGGCGCGCACAACCGCGCTTTCCGTTGTCGCACACGCGCTGTTTATCGCGGCGCTGCTTTATGCGCCGACCGTTCGCGCGTTGTGGGAATTGCGCGCGTTGATTACGGGTGCGGAGTATGCAGAAGAAGATTACACGCTTGGCGAGGTGCGCGAGCGCGCCGTGATGTTGGGGCCGCAGGACAAGCTCTACTATCCGCCCGGCTACTTTAACGACGGAAGCGCGCAGGTCGTCGAAGAACCTGCCCCTACGCCAACGCCCACGCCGCGACCAACGCCGCGCCCGACTCCTGCACCTGCGCCTTCGCCCGCAGCCACGCCCGAAGTTGCGAAGAACGAAGCCAAGCCGGAGGGCGAAGCGGCTGCCACAGATAATCAGGCACAAGACCAGGAGCAGCGCGAGGCTCTCAACAAGGCGGCTGAACAGAGCGGCGTGAAGCTTCCGCCGCGCGTCAACGCCAAACCCTTCAAAGACCTTCTGGCAAAGTGGAAGGTTGAATACGAGAAGGGCAATCTCAATCTCAAAGGCAACATCTACGTGACCATCGAGGCCGACCGTGAAGAGGACGGGACGCTCACGAACATGGTTATGACGGGCGGCTCGGCTGACGACCCGGCTCTTAAAGAGTTGGCAAAAGACGTTGTCAAGACCATCAGCGCAAGCCACGCCTTACAGTTTCTCGAAGGCGCGCGACGTTTGAAGATGACTTTGACGCTCAACCGGACGAAGCTCAACGTCGTCGCCAGCACCGAGATGGATTCAGCCGAGCGCGCAAGCGCGATGGCGCGCGTCTATGGCGTGGGCATCATGGCAATGGGGATGAAAAAAGGCGGCACCGATGAGGGGCAAGTGTGGAAGAACACAAAGGCCACGTCGAACGGCAAGAACGTCGTCGTCAGCTTTGATATGCCGCGCGACACCGCAGGCAGCCTTCTCGCCAAACAGGCGGGGCAAGCTGGCGGGAACTAATATGTAAGATTTTTAAGTTCATCATGTAACGGTAAGGACGATTCCTCAGCGCGCTATCGAAGAAGAATTAAGATGGATGGACAGAATAAAAAACGATGAAGTATGAACGTCGTAACGATGAATGAAAATCAGCTCGTCTTTTATTCATCGTTACGGCGTTTCGCGTTCGTCGGTTCTTCTCCTGTCCATCCATGTTTGAATTACCTTCTGATCGCGCTCAAGCGATGAAAGTCGCGTTGCTTGCTCCACGTCCAACGCTCCCGTACAATTCAAAATTGCGGTTGCTTGCGCAAACTTTCGCCTGTCTGACCTTGTCGCCCTTGTGCGGAGAGTCGGCTTGCGACTTCTCTTTTGAACATAGGATTTAAGCGAAATGATCGATAAATTTCTGACCAAAGTTTTCGGCAGCCAGAACCAGCGTTACCTCAAAGGCTTGATGCCGACCGTCGCGCGCATCAACGAGCTTGAAGCGGAGATCAAAAAGCTCTCCGACGAGCAGATGCGCGAGCGCATCGCGCAGATACGCGAGCAGGTAATCGGCGAAATCGGCGAGACGCGCGCCAAAACCGACGAAGAGAAACAGGCGCGCAAGCGTCGTACGCGCGAAGCTCTCGACCGCGTGCTGCCCGACGTGTTTGCTCTCACGCGCGAAGCTTCCGTGCGCGCCACAGGCATGCGACATTTCGACGTGCAGCTTATCGGCGGCATCGCGCTTCACGAAGGGCGCATCGCCGAGATGCGAACCGGCGAAGGTAAGACGCTCGTCGCCACGCTTCCCGCAACGCTCAATGCTTTGACGGGTCGAGGCGTAAACGTCGTCACCGTCAACGATTATCTCGCCATGCGCGACGCGGAATGGATGGGGCGCATCTACAAGTTTTTGGGTTTGACGGTCGGCGCAATCGTCAATGACCTCGACGATTGGGAGCGAAAGGACGCGTACGCCGCAGACATCACCTACGGCACAAACAACGAGTTCGGCTTCGACTATCTGCGCGACAACATGAAGTTTGATCTCGCCACCTGCGTCCAACGCGACCACCATTACGCAATCGTTGACGAAGTTGACTCGATCCTCATCGACGAAGCCAGAACGCCTCTCATCATATCGGGCGCGTCCGACGAAGCGACCGACAAGTATTACAAGGCCGACGCCGTCATCCCGCATCTGCGTAAAGCAGAACTCAACGACGAGGGCAAGCCCGGCCCCGGCGATTTTCTCGTTGACGAAAAGCAGCATTCGGCGGTGCTCACGGAAGAGGGCGTTGACAAGGCCGAAAAACTTCTGGGCGTGGGCAATCTTTACGACCCGTCGAATATGGAGATGCTCCACTGCGTCGAGCAGGCTCTCAAAGCACACACGCTCTACAAACTCGATCATCACTACGTCATTCAAGACGGCGAGGTCATCATCGTCGATGAGTTTACGGGTCGTCTGATGAAGGGCCGTCGCTGGTCTGACGGGTTGCACCAGGCGGTCGAAGCCAAAGAGGGCGTCAAGATCGAGCGCGAGAACCAGACGCTGGCGACGATTACTTTGCAGAACTATTTCCGTCTCTACGACAAGCTTGCGGGCATGACGGGTACGGCTGAGACCGAAGCCGCCGAGTTTGAGTCAACCTACAAGCTCGAAGTGGCGATGATTCCGACCAACCAGCCGATGGTGCGGCGGGATAACTCTGATGTCATCTATCGCACGCTTCCCGAAAAATGGGATGCCGTCGTCGAAGAGATCGTCGAGCATCACGAGAAGGGACAGCCTGTTCTGGTCGGCACGGTCTCGGTCGAGAATTCAGAGCTGATTTCGCGTCGTTTATCGAAGGCGGGAATTCCGCACAAGGACGAGCGCGGCAGCATACAGATCGAAGACGACGGCGACAACCGTTTCCATCACGTTTTGAACGCCAAGCATCACGAGCGCGAGGCAGAGATCGTCGCGCAGGCCGGACGCAAAGGCGCAATCACGATTGCGACCAACATGGCCGGTCGCGGTACGGACAT
>CBDUCU010000104.1:0-9911 GCA_965365725.1 uncultured bacterium
CTGGCCGTAGAGCAGCTCGTTCTCGAGGAACACCACCGGGTCGGGCGGCGGGGCTGCGGGCGGGCGCGGCTTTGCTTACGTCTTTGTGCGGAGCGGCTCTAGTTGGTCGCAACAGCAGAAGCTGCAAGCTTCCGACGGCGCGGCGGGCGATGCCTTTGGATTTTCGGTCGCCGTCTCAGGCGATACGGCTGTTGTCGGCGCACGTGCTGATGATGTCGGCGCAACAAGCGAGCAAGGCTCTGCTTACGTCTTTGTACGCACCGGCGCGACATGGAGCGAGCAGCAACAACTATTAGGCGTTGAGAACGTGCAGCGCAACGACTTCTTCGGGTCGTCGGTCGCCGTCAAAGGCGACACGATTGCCGTCGGTGCGCCCGCACACGAATATCTGCCGGGCATCGCCAATCACGGCGCGGTCTATCTCTTTACGCGCGCCGGTGCAACGTGGACGCGCCAACAAAAGCTCGTTCACACGGACGCAAGCTCAGACGCGCTCGGCAGCAGCATAGCCTTCGACGGAAGCTCAATCGTCGCGGGCGCGCCCGCTAAGGCGAGCAACACGGGCGCAGCCTACGTCTTTGCGCAGGAAGCTGTCGATCCGAACCGTATCAATGGCAACGAAACCGCTCAGTCCAGTTTCTTCGGCGAGAATGTTGACATCGACGGCGACACGGCGGTCGTCGGCGCAGCGTTTGACGAAGTCAACGGAGTCAGAACCGGCGCGGCATACGTCTTTGTGCGTTCCGGCTCGACTTGGGTGCAGCAGGCGCGTCTTGCGCCGACCGATGGTCAATACGGCGACCACTTCGGGATGGCCGTCGCCGTCTCGGGCAACACAATCATCGTCGGCGCTTACGATCACAAAGTCGGCGCAAACAACGGGCAGGGCGCGGCCTACGTCTATGTGCGCGCGGGCGCGACCTGGACGTTGCAACAAAAGTTGTCTGCCTCGGACGGCGCGCAGTTTGACCAATTTGGTCTGAGCGTGGCGATTAACGGCGACACGGCCGTCATTGGCGCGCTCGGCGACGATGTCAATGCGACTAACGACAATCGAGGCTCCGCCTACATCTTTACGCGCACGGGCGCGACCTGGACGCAAGCCGTAAAGCTGACCGCTTCAAACGAGGTCGCCGGGACGGGCTTCGGCACGGACGTGTCTGTTTCGGGCAACACAGTCGTCATCGGCTCGCCGCTTGAAACCATCGGCGCAAACCAGAATCAAGGTTCGGTCTATGTCTATGTCCGTTCGGGTGCGACCTGGACGCAGCAGCAGAGAATCAATTTGAGCAACGGTGAAGCCGGCGACTTCTTCGGCATCAGCGTTGACATCGACGGCGAGACATTCGTCCTCGGAGCGGCGCAGGGCTACAGCGCGACGGCCTCGAAGGGCGCGGCCTACGTCTATGTGCGCGCGGGCGCGACCTGGACGCAACAACAGAAGCTCGTCTCAAGCGACGTGTCGAACGGAGACTTTTTTGGCCGCGACGTTTCGATTTCAGGAGACACAATCATTGCCGGAGCGTTCGGCGACCAGATAGTGCAGGATCAATATAATCAAGGCTCGGCCTATGTCTTCAAACGCGCGGGCGCGGTCTGGACCGAGCAGCGAAAATTTGTTGCGACCGACGGCTCGCCGGGGGATTTCTACGGTCAACACGTCGCCGTCTCTGGAAACACTATCGTCGTCGGGGCTAAAGGCGACAACGTAGGAGGGCTTCAAGGTCGTGGCTCTGCCTACATCTATTCGCTCGATGCGGGGACAAACCCCACACCTACGCCGACACCGACCGCAACACCGACACCTACTCCGACACCAACCCCAACAGCGACACCAACGCCAACGCCTTCTCCCACACCCGCAACCAACACGGTGCAGTTTACCGCGTCGAGTTTTGAAGCTAACGAAGGCGCGGGCGGCTCCGCTCCGTTGGGCATCGCTTCTGGCGAGGTCGCCGAATGGGAAGCGGCTGTTGCGGCGGCGCAAGGCTCGGCATCAATCACCGTCACGCGCACGGGCAATCTCTCTCAGCCCGCAAGCGTCGATTACGCTACGCAAACGGGGACGGCCTCAGACCGCTCTGACTACACGGCTGCCTTCGGGACGCTGCGCTTTGCGGCAAACGAAAACTCAAAGACAATTGTCGTCCACATCACCGACGACGTGTTTCAGGAATCAACGGAGAGCTTTACAGTCTCGCTCTCAAACCCTGTGGGCGCGGCGCTCGGCTCGCCTGCTTCTGCGACGGTCAACGTCACAAGCAACGACTCGACGACGGGGGCGAACCCGGTCAAAGACGGCTCTTTTAATTCAGAGTTTTTCGTGCGGCAGCACTACGCAGATTTTCTCGGGCGCGAGCCAGATGCGGGCGGGCTTCAGTTCTGGAAAAATCAGATTGACGAATGCGAGCAGCGCCCCGCAGCCGAGCGTCAAGGCTGTCGTGAGGTGCGAAGAATCAACGTCTCGGCGGCATTCTTCGTCTCGATTGAGTTTCAGGAGACGGGCTATCTCGTCTATCGAACCTTTGGCGCGAGCTTTGGCGCGCGTCGCATCGGCGGAACTGTGCCGCTCACGATGCGAGAGTTTTTGCCCGACACACAGGAGATCGGACGCAACGTGACGGTCGGCACAGGCAATTGGGAACAGCAACTGGAAGCGAACAAGGTGGCTTACTTTGAACGCTTTGTCGAGCGCGCTCAGTTCCTCTCTGCGTATCCTCTGTCGATGACACCGGCGCAGTTCGTCGATGCGCTCAACGCAAACACAAACAATTCGCTCTCGCAATCTGAGCGCGACGCGCTTGTCGCAGAGCTTGCGTCGGGCGCAAAGACGCGCGCGCAGGTGTTGCGTCAAGTTGCTGAAGATGCGGATTTCAAATCGCTTGAATTCAATCGTGCATTTGTCATGATGCAATACTTCGGTTATCTGCGAAGAAATCCGAATGATTCGCCCGATTCAAACTTCGACGGGTACAATTTCTGGTTAGGCAAGCTCAATCAGTTTAACGGCAACTACATCTCGGCAGAGATGGTCAAGGGCTTCATCACAAGCGGCGAGTACACGGGACGCTTCGGGCCGTGAAGATAGATTGACCACAGAGACACCGCAGACACAGTTCAATCAAAACTGTGTCTGCGGTGTCTCTGTGGTGAAATCCCTCTGTTGCCTCTTTACCGTCTTGATCCTCCATTACCCGCTTCGCTGCCTCTCTGATAGTTCGGATAGGCAGGCCGTTTGTGTTTGGGCGGCGGGTTGCGTTTTAGTTCTTCAAGCACAAGCTCGACCGCTCTTTCTAATTGCGGGTCGCGTCCTGCGCGCCATGCCGCCGGATCAAGTTCTACTTCGACGTCGGGCGCGACGCCTCGATTCTCAACCTCCCATTCGCCTTCAAGTCCGTAGATGGCCGCGTCGGGCGCGGTCACATTTCCGCCGTCCATCAATTGCGGCATCGGAAAGGACGCGACCAGTCCGCCCCACGTCCGCTTGCCGACGAGCGGGCCGATCTTCATCTTGCGAAAATACCAGGGAAGTGCGTCGCCGCCCGACCCGGCCAGCTCGTTGATGATCATCGCTTTCGGGCCGTAGATTGCGCCGAGCGGAGTCGGGATGTCGCGCCCGTCTCGGAAAGCGATGTAGTTGAGCAGTGGGCGCGAGAGATACTCGACGATGTAATCCGCCAGAGAGCCGCCGCCGTTAAAACGCTCGTCGATGATCGCACCCTCCTTTTGCGTCTGCGCAAAGAAGTAACGATTAAAACTCTCGTAGCCCGCGCCCGAAGTATTGGGTACATAGACGTAAGCCAAACGTCCATTGCTCATCTGATCGACCTTGCGACGATTGCCCTCGATCCAATCGAGCGCGCGCAAACCCTGCTCGCTTCCGACCGGCACGACCGTTACTTCACGCGCATTCGTTCCGTCCGCATTGGGGCCAACTTTGATGACGGTCTGTTTGTTGGCCTTGCCTTCAAAAAATCCATAGACCTCTTCTGGCGCGCGCACCTCGCGCCCGTCAACCGCCAAAAGATACTCGCCGACTTTGACGTTTACGCCGGGCTGTGTGAGCGGCGCACGCAGAGAAGGATTCCAGCTCTCGCCGTTGTAAATCTTGGCGAAGCGATAGCGACCGTTCTCGATTTTATAGTCTGCACCGAGCAGCCCGCCGGGAACGGGGTTCGGACGCGGCTGGTCGCCGCCGGAGATAAACATATGCCCGACCGTGAGCTGGTTGAGCATCTCGCGGAAGAGATATGTGAGATCGACGCGATGCGCAACCGAATCGAGATATGGCTCGTAACGCTTTTTCATCGCGGCGATGTCAACGCCGTGAAGACCCGGATCGTAGAAGAAATCGCGCTCGCCGCGCCAGACTTCATTAAACATCTGTCGCCATTCAGCCTTCGGGTCAACACGGACTTCCATGTCGGCGGTTCTGATTACGCCTTCGCCGGGTTTGACGGGCGCGGCTGTGGCCGCGATGATCCAGTTCGTTCCTTGACGGAAAAGCATCTTCTCGCCGTTGGCCGAAAGCTCGAACGCATTGACACCTTCCAACACTTTGTCGAGCTTGCGTTTCTCCATATCGAACTTATGGACGATAAATCCCGGCGGCCCGGTCGGGCCTGATGCACCGGCAGGCAAAATCTCAAAGATGTAGAAGTTGTTTGCCTTGCCCGCCATGAGTCCGACGTAGTTGCGCGCAGGAATTACTGAGAGCGCGACGATGCGCTGATCGATCTGCTCAAAGTCGATGCCGACAGGCTCTGGAGCTTTCTTCGCGGGCGGCTTTGCCTGTGCGGCGGCGGCTTGTGATGCGGCAGCGGCCTTCTGCTCTGCGCCGGGCATCTTCTCGCCGGGTTTGGCCTCTTCGGTCTTCTCGGCAGGCGTTGCCGAAGGCGTGGCTTCGGGTTTCGGCTCTTCCTTTTTCTCTTCAGTGATTTTCTCATCGTCGCTTTCGGGCGAGAGCGGCGAGGGCAAATCCTTTCGGAGCACTACCGCATAGACGCTTCTGGAAGATTGATGCGGAAAGTTTGACATCTCCGCAAAGCTGAAGCCGGGGCCGAGATTTGTGCTCGCGGTGAAGTAGAGATACTTGCCGTTCTTGTCGAAATCCGGATAGCGGGCATCGCTCATGCCGTCCGTAATCTGATTGGTCTTGGCTGTTTCAAGCGAGTAGATGAAGACGGCGCGCAGGCGATTGTCGAGCTGCCGTGTGTAAGCAACCCAACGACTGTCGGGCGACCAGACAGGCTGCATCACGTCGTTGCGCAAGCCGAATGCGTTCTTATCAATCTTGACGGGCGCGCTCGCCTTATCGACATCGACGTACCAGAGATTGAGACGCTTGTCGTAATAGGAAATCTTCTTCGAGTCGGGCGACCAGACGGGCGAATAATAGAAAGAGGGCGGCGTGCCCAGATTTATCTTTTTGACTTCGCCCATCCCTGTCTGCGCGCGCAGGTGCAGAGCATATTCGCCTGATTCGTCGGAGAAGTAAGCGATCCAGCGCCCGTCGGGCGACCACGCGGGGTCGCGTTCCATCACGCCCGTCGTGTTGGTGACGTTGCGTGCGTCGCCCTTCTCTGCCGGGACGGTCAGGATTTCGCCGCGCGCTTCAAATAGGGCGCGCGCGCCGGTCGGTGAAAGCGAGGCATTACGCAAATTCTGCGCGACGCGTACAAAACGCGGGCGCACCGAAGGAAGATCAGCCGCGACGTTTATCGCAATCTGTTTTGTCTGGCCCGAAGAGAGATCAAGCGTGTGTAGCGAGCCGAACTGTTCATAGACGATCACGCCGTCGCCTGCCGAGGCCGATTTGATATCGAAGCCGGTATTTTTGATAACTTGCGCGACGCGTTTTGTGCGCGTGTCGTAAGAGTAGAGCGTTACCGTCCCTTCGCGGTCGGAGAGAAAATAGACTCGGTCTCCGATCCACATCGGATTAAAGTCGTTTGAGTTTTCGCGCGGCAGTTTTTCGATGCTCGAATCAGCAAGATTTGCAATCCAGATAGGAGTTGTGCGCCCGCCGCGATAACGCTTCCACTGCTGAAAGGCGCGCAGGAGCGGAACGTAGGCAAGGCGGCGACCGTCAGCCGAGAAACTGCCTTCGGATGCCTGCGGAAGCGGGATATCGGTCGGGTGTGCGCCGCCCGCAACCGGCATCGTAAAAAGTCTGGGTGCAAAGGTCGCGCTGTCGCGTTGCGTGCGCAAAAGGACAGCCGAGCCGTCTGGAGTCCAACCCGCGAGCGTATCAACGCCGGGATGATATGTCAGACGACGCGGCACACCGCCTTCCGAAGAGACGATGTAGATATCGACGTTTCCGTCGTACTCGCCCGTAAAGGCGATCCATTTTCCGTCGGGCGAAAAGAGCGGGGTCGTCTCCGTGCCGGTTCCGGCTGTGAGGCGACGCGCGTCGCCGCCCGCACGTCCGACCGTCCAGATATCGCCTGCAAAGACGAAAGCAATCTGGTCGCGGCTAATTGAAGGGTTGCGCAAAATCAGAGGTGAAGCCGTCTGTGCGTGAAGCGATGCTCCCAGACACAGAAGCAGTGCGAGGGCGAGAAGCGATTTGTACATTTGCATTTGAACTCCAAGTGGGTATGGCTGTCGCGGCTACTAACAAAGGTTGCGAGAGTCCTTTACGGACGCGCAAACGATTTTGTTTCAGACTATGCAGAGGAAGATGTGAGCGGCTACCAGGCAATCCCGTAATCCTCGCCGTGATTGCTCGCGCCGCCCCACATCGTGCTATGTTTCTGGTCAAAAAGGATTGCGGTGATGGGGCCGGATGTGCGCTCCTCAAAGGTCAGTTCATACCCCATCCGTCGAAGTTCCGACCGCACCCACGAAGGCATCGACTCGGCCAGAAGAATGCGGCCCGGACGCGTCTCATGCGCGCCGAAACTGCTCCGCATCTGAAAGCTGTTGACGTTCGGAGCCTCAGAGGCTTCCTGCACATTCATGCCGAACTCGACGACATTTAAGAAAAACTGCAAGAGGTTTTGATCCTGACTGTCGCCGCCCTGCACGGAGAAGGCAAGAAAGGGTTTTCCGTCCTTTAATGCAAGCGTCGGCGTAAGCGTGACGCGCGGAAGCTTGCCCGGCTCGATAACATTAAACGGCCCTTCGGATGCGTCGAGCACAAAACTCTGCGCGCGCTGGCTCAAGCCTATTCCCGTCCGTCCGGCGACGACTGCGGGAACCCACCCGCCGCTCGGCGTGACCGACACAACCCAGCCTTCGGCATCAGCCGCCTGCACGCTTGTCGTGCCCGAATAGAAAGAGCGCGTGAACTCTTGATCGCTTTGGCGGGACGCTTCATTGATTCGACGCGACGGCGGATTTTGATTGACGAAAGCGATAGGGCGAATCGTGTCCTGTGTCGCGGGCGGAGGCGTGCCGGGATTCGCTTGCGGGCGCGCGTTCCATCTCTCAAGCTGCGCGCGGAAAGGGTTGGTCTGCCCTTGAAACGGATACGGGTCGCCGGGGGCAATTGCAGGGTCGTTGCGCTGCCAGTTGATCGCCGCAGCGCGCTCGCGCGCATACTCTTTCGAGAGCAGCCCTCGAATCGGTTCTGCGGGGGCAAAGTATGGGTCGCCGTAATAAAAATCACGGTCGGCAAAGGCCATGCTCATCGCCTGATAGACCGCATGGACGTAGCGCGCGCTGTTGTAGCCCATCGTCTTGAGATCGACGTTCTCTAAGATGTTGAGCGCCTGAAGCATGGCCGGCCCCTGCGTCCAATGCGTCAGCTTATAGACTTCGATTCCTTTGTAATCGACTTTGACCGGCTCCTCGATTCTCACCTTCCAATCGGCCAAATCCTTCTCCGTAAAAAGGCCGCCCTCTTCGCGCGTGCCGCGAACGATCTCGCGCGCGATGTCGCCGCGATAAAAACGTTCGTATGCGGCCATGATCGCGTCTTTGCGGCTTTTACCTGCGGCGAGCGCCTGGCTTTCGGCTTCGACCAGCTTGCGCAAGGTCGCGGCCAGGTCCGTCTGTTTGAAAATCTCTCCCGCTTCCGGTGCTTCGCGGCTCTCGCCAAGGTGCGGCAGCATTACCTCGCGCGTGTAGCGCCACTGCTTCAGACGACGCTTCTCGCGCTCGATGGTGTTGGCAAGCTGCGCTTCGATTGGATAACCGTCGGCGAGTTGAATCGAAGGCTCAAGCACCTCTTTCAAAGAGAGCTTGCCGAATTCGGCGAGCATCACGAGGATGCCGCCCGGCGTGCCCGGTGTGACGGCTGCAAGCGGGCCGTGCTCGGGCGGATACTTCATCCCCTTCGACTTATAAAATTCTGCGGTCGCGCCCGTCGGCGCAACTCCGAGCGCGTTGATGCCGACAACCTTGCCCGTCTTCGGATTAAAGATGAGCGCCTGAGTTTCGCCGCCCCAAGAGAGCGTGTCCCACATCGTCGAAGTTGCGGCGATCATCGCGCAGGCAGCGTCAACAGCGTTGCCGCCTTTTTGAAACACAATCGCGCCGGCGGTTGCCGCTAAAGGCTTGCCCGTAATCGCCATCCACTTTTTGCCGTGAAGCACGGGCTTCTGCGTGCGCTGCGCCGATTGCCGCGACGGAAGCATGACGAGGACGAGCAAGGCTGTCATGAAGATTGTTGTTGGCAATCTGAGAGAAGGCTTGATGCGAATTTGATCGATGCGGATTGACACGAGGGGCTGCCTCCCTTTCAAAGTGTGTGGCTGATTATAGCCGGTTTCAGATGTGTTCGATACGCGTTGAGGTTGAGGCTTTTGACCGTTTGTGCGTTTGCGCATCGCGAATATTTTATTCAACCACAGAGAACACAAAAGATTCGCAAGAGACGGGCAATAATTTGAGCTTTGAAATCTCAAATTTGAAATCTCGGTCGGGCGGGCAATCTTTTACAACTATTTACAAGCTCTTGATGACATTTACATGGCGAACGGATAGAGTCCGCCATGTAAGTTTTTAGTGAAGTTGAAAGGAGCGGCGATCAGATGAAACGGAATGTTCGACTGTTGACATTAGCTGTCGCGCTTGTGATTGCGTGCGGCGGATTTTTAACTCATCGCTTTGATGTCGCCGCCAAGTGTACGGCTGACGTGCCACTTGAAATCAATCGCGAAGAGCACGAGAGTGAGACGCCTCGCTTGGTTCCCGCTCTCCCCGGCATGCGATTTCTGACGCGCGCGGGCGCGGCCCTCTAAAACTTTTAGCCGCTCTAAAAATTTAATGCGGATCACATCTTCTTTGATGAAAATGTGATCCGCGCAAGACAAGCCTCACAAACACTCTCGGCTCAAACTTAATCGCTGCCTGCCACGAGCTTCTTCGTTACGGAATCAAAACTATCTTGCCGAATGCACCGCGTTCGAGCACGGCTGCGTGCGCACGCGCGCTTTCGGCAAGCGGCAGCTCCTGGCCAACGACGGGTCTTAGCGTTGCGTTCTCTAATCCTGCGACAAGAGCGGCGTGGATGCGCGCCAGGTCTTCCTGCGGCGCGTTGAGAAGCGACATAGCGCGAATGTCAGCATCACGCGCCATCGCCGAGCGTGGATTGATCTCGACTGTGCCGCGATTGCCGATGACAATGACGCGACCATGACGCGCAAGTAAGTTGAGGTCTTTGTCGAGATTGACGTTGGCGAGCATCTCAAGGATTACATCGAAGCCGCGCCCGCCTGTCAGATCCAGTGCGCGTTCAAGATAATCCGGCGCGCTGTGGTCAAGCACGTAATGCGCGCCCTCGTCCGCTACAAGTTTCTGCCCTCTTTCAGTTCCGCCCGTGCCGACAACCGTGAGCCCCGCTGCGCGCGCCATCTGCACGGCGGCCGTGCCCACGCCGCCGCTTGCGCCGTGCACCAGAACTATCTCGCCAGCTACGGCGCGCGCTCGTTGAAAGAGAGCGCGATACGCGGTCGCATAAG
>CBDUCU010000105.1:0-9867 GCA_965365725.1 uncultured bacterium
GAGATTGCCGACACCCTTGGCATCTCGGAGCGGACGGTTGGGCGCGAGTGGGGGGCGGCCCGCCTCTGGCTCTACCGCGAACTCAATCCGGGTTAGTTCGAGTGTCTCAATTTTTTGTCCGACTTCGCTCCTCTTTAACGCATGTCAGACGAGGAGGCCTGCGGAGCGACCGAGTAATGGAAGCCGACGACTGGAAAAAGATCAAAGAGGTTCTGCTCGAAGTTCTTGAGCTTGACCCGGGGAAAAGGGCGGGCTACCTGGCTCGCACGGATATTTCCGCATTCGCCCGCTCAGAGGTCGAATCCCTCCTCGCGCTCGAATCTGAGGCGGAAGATTTCATGTCGCTCCCCGCCGGGGATTTCACGCGAGACATTCTCACCGGACGCGAGCCACGCGGCGGTACACTCGCGGGCCAGCGCGTCGGCGATTACGAGATTGTCTCGGAACTGGGCGTGGGCGGGATGGGGGCGGTCTATCTGGCGCGTCGGGCGGATGGGAAATTCGAGCAGCAGGTGGCCGTTAAGATGCTCCGGCGCGAGTTCAACACCGAGCGCCTGCGTCGCACCTTCAACCGCGAGAAAGAGATTTTGGCCTCGCTCGCACACCCAAACATTGCACGCCTGCTTGATGCCGGGGCGACCCCCGACGGAATCCCTTATCTGGTCATGGAGTATGTCGAGGGCGAGCCAATAGACCTCTACTGCCGGGGCCGTCAACTCTCGCTGCACGAACGCCTGAAACTATTCAACAAGGTCTGCGTGGCAGTCGCCTACGCGCACCGCAGCCTCGTCGTCCACCGCGACCTCAAGCCTTCGAACATCCTCGTCGGCGTGAACGGTGAGCCCAAATTGCTCGACTTCGGTATCTCCAAACTGCTCGGCGCAGAGGTGGGCGATACCGGGCACATTACACAACTCGGGGCGCTGACACCGCAGTATGCCAGCCCCGAACAGATTATGGGGGAACCCGTAACAACTGCTACAGACGTTTACAGCCTCGGCGTCGTCCTCTTTAATCTCCTCACAGAGAACCTCCCTTACCGCACACATGGCAGAACCGGCGGCGAGCTGCTCCGCGAGATCACGGAGGGCGCGCCGACTCCCCCGAGCGAGGTGTCTCTGACATCGCTCACCGGGCACAGGCTGAAAGGAGATTTGGACAACATCGTCCTCAAGGCGCTGAGCAAAGAGCCGGAGAGGAGGTATCAGACGGTCGAACAATTCTCCGAAGACATCTGGCGTTTTATCGACGGACTGCCGGTGCTGGCTCGCCCCGCAACGCTCTCTTACCGGGCGAGTAAGTTCTACGGGCGCAACCGGGTCACGGTCTGGGCGGCGGCACTGATTCTCGTGAGCCTGTGCGCGGGGTTGGCCGCAGCCGTCTGGCAGGCCGGGGCCGCGCGGCGACAGGCGAGCATCGCGCGGGCCGAGAAAGAGAGGGCCGAGCGGACGAGCCGCTTCATGCAAAGCCTCCTTAATTATGCCAACCCGCACTGGTACGACCGGGGCAATGCACGAACTGATATCACCGTGCGCGAGGCTATCGACGACTTAGCCGCGCGCATGGACACGGAGCTGGCGGATGCGCCGGAAGCCCGCGCCGACCTTCACTACACCGTCGGCGAAGTCAAACGGACTCACGGCGAGTACAAAGTCGCCCTTCACCACTTCCGTCAATCGCTCGATTTATACCGACATCTTTATGGCGAAGAGCACACGAAAGTCGCGCGGGGCATGTTCTACGTCTCTCTTTTCGCGACGGACATCGAAGAGGCTGAACCGCTTTTGCGCTCCGGCATTCTGATCATGCGCCGCACCGACCCGGATAACATCAACCTGCCTTACATGCTGGAATATCTGGCCTTCTGGATCATGTCGGAAGAGGGAGGGGGACGCAACGATGACCGCTTAGCAGAGGCAGAAAGATTGATGGAAGAGGCGAAGCCCCTCTTCATCCGACATTACGGCAAAGGTCATATAGCCACCATCAACGCCGACGGCGCGCTGGTCGTGCTGGCGCGCATGCGCGGCGACGCAGCGCGGGCCGAAAGCATCAGGGCTGCTTACCTCCAACAATTGCGGCAGGCGGAAGGCGTGAGGGAGCAGAGCCTGCGCCGCTTCTCGCAGACGGACGAGGGCGGCTACTACCACATCTGGGCGCTATTCTATCTGGCCGAGGCGAAGCTCGCTCTGGGCAATGCGCACGAGGCCGAAGTGCTCTTCGGACGAGCCCTGGCGTTAGGGCAGAAGCGGTGGGAGGCAAGTGATCCACGTCTCCAGGACCTGAACCAATACATCGCCCGCGCACGCGCCGCCAACGCAAGCAAGTAAGCGGATCAAGCTCTCGCAGATTTATATTCTTAACGCGGCCAACCGCTTTGCGTCGTCGTCTGTTGTGGATTATCGAAGACGGGCGGCGGGGGCGGCAGGTTTGGAATGTATCTGATGCGTCGGCTGCGCTCTTGCTGCCTGCGGTCGATGCTTTTGACAACGAGTATGGCAAAGACGGCGGCGGGGATGGTGAGCAGCGTGCCTATCGTGTCAACCTTCATCGCCCACACCATCTCATCTTGTGTGTCCACGTTAAAGTAGAGCCGTGTGGCGACGTTGTTGACCATGTTCGAGACGAGCCAGAAACCCCACCAGGCCTTGAAATATGCGGGAGTAGAAGCCGCGCTGTAATAACCAAACGGTGCGCCGCCCTCTTCGCCCACCTCTTCGGGGTCGCTCTTGGCCCACACCTCTTTGACGGCCCTGTAAGGAACGACCAGGTTGACGAATGGCACAAAGAAACTGCCGACGGCCCAGCCCGGCGAATGCTCGCGCAGATGTTTCGGATGCCCAAGCGCCTCAAGGTTCGACGCGGCCCTGTAGAGCCACATCGAAAAAAGAACGATGGTCGCAAAGATGACGATGAGCTGCAGAAGTCCAAGCCCGATGTCGAGCAGATCGGAAAGCGCGATCTCCTCGCTTGTTGGGTCGGCTACGCTGCCGGTCAAAAGAGTGATTGCGTTGGTGACGAGGCTGACCACGTTGAGAAATATTCCCAATGCGAGACAGATGACGGCGGCCATCGCAAGCGTGTGGCCGGAACGAAAAGGCAAGGTTGAGGTGAGAGGTTGATTCATAAAAATTTAGTAAGACAGCCATCTGCATCTGTCTTCGTTCGGTTTCAATTTTTAAGGATGGCGAATCACGAAAGTTGACGCTTCTCGCGTGCTTTTACGATACGCCTTCGACTACACCGCCAACAATCCGACTGTCCGAACCAATCTCATCATTCATTGAAGATTGTGTAGCGCGTTCTGCGTCGAGAATGGTGCGCGTCGTTTGGATAACGGTGTCTGGGTTGAGCGAGATGGAGTTGATGCCGCGTTCGACGAGGAAGGCGGCAAACTCTGGATAGTCGGAAGGCGCTTGCCCGCAGATGCCGATCTTTTTACCGGCGCGGCGCGCGGCATCGATGGCTTGTGCGACCATGCGCTCGACCGCGCCGTTGCGCTCGTCAAAAAGATGCGCGACCATTTCGGAATCGCGGTCGAGTCCGAGCGCAAGCTGTGTCAGATCGTTTGAGCCGATTGAATAGCCGTCGAAGATGCGCAAAAACTCGTCGGCAAAGACGACGTTGGCGGGCAGCTCGCACATCGCGTAAATCTCAAGCTCGTCGCGCCCCTGCACGCAGCCGTATTCGCCCATCAGCGCAATCACTTTCTCTCCCTCTTCAACCGTGCGGCAGAAGGGAATCATGGCCTTGACGTTTATGAGTCCCATGTCCTGACGGACGCGTGAGAGAGCCATGCATTCGAGTCGGAAGCCTTCGCGGTAGCGTTCATCGTAGTAGCGCGACGCGCCGCGAAAGCCGAGCATCGGGTTCTCTTCTTCAGGCTCAAACTGGCTGCCGCCGATCAAACGCGCATATTCGTTAGATTTGAAATCCGACATGCGGACGATGACGGGCTTCGGATAGAAGGCGGCGGCGATGCGCCCGATGCCTTCTGAAAGCTTTCGTATAAAGAAATCGCGCGGGTCTTCTTCACCGATGCGCCGTTCGATCTCTTTGACATCTTCTTTGCGTGCGAGATTCGGATAGTTGACGAGAGCCATCGGATGAATCCCGATGTGGTTGTTGATGATGAACTCAAGACGCGCGAGCCCTACGCCGTCGTTTGGAAGCTGTGCGACTGAAAAAGCATGGTCGGGGTCGCCGACGTTCATCATCACCTGCGTGCGCGGCCTCTCTTCGTCGCCGACCGTGTGACGCTCGACGACAAACTCAATCCGTCCATCGTAGATGTTGCCCTGCGCTCCTTCGGCGCACGAGATCGTCACGTCCATGCCTGTCTTGAGCATGTCTGTGCCAACGCCTGTGCCGACGATGCAGGGAAGCCCAAGCTCGCGGCTGATGATTGCGCTATGACAAGTTCTGCCGCCGCGATCCGTGACGATGGCGGCGGCCTTTTTCATGATCGGCTCCCACGCCGGGTCGGTCATTGAAGTGACGAGCACGTCGCCGTCTCTGAAATCGGTCAGGTGAGCGGGGTCGTGAAGGATGTGGACGCGCCCCTGTGCGATCTTCTGTCCGACGGCCTGACCCGTGACAACGGGTGCGGCGCGCTCGCCCGTCAACCGATAGGTTTCGATAAAGCTTTCGCGCCGCGTTGAATGGACGGTTTCGGGCCGCGCTTGCAGGACGTAGAGTTGGCCTGTGCGCCCGTCCTTCGCCCATTCGATGTCCATCGCCTGCGGGCGAGCGGCGCGCGCCGAGTAATGTTCTTCAATCACGCAGGCCCAACGCGCAAGCTGCAAGACCTCATAGTCGTCGAGAGAGAAACGCCCGCGCTGCGCGTCGACGACTTCGCGCACGCGCGTCCCTTTTTCTTCAAGGCCATAGACCATCTTGACCTCTTTGCCGCCGAGCCTGCGACTGACGATAGAGCTGTAATCTTTGAGCAGCGTCGGCTTAAAGACGACCCATTCGTCGGGCGTTGCCAACCCTTGCACGATGGCTTCGCCCAATCCCCAAGCGGCGTTGATCGTCACAACGTCGGAGAAACCCGATTCGGTGTCGAGCGTAAACATCACGCCCGACGCAGCAAGGTCTGAGCGCACCATCGGCTGCACGCCGACAGCCAAAGCGATATCAAAATGGTCGAAGCCCAGGGTCTGGCGGTAAGAGATGGCGCGGTCTGTCCAGAGCGAAGCGTAACAGCGATGCGCAGCATCGAGCAGGCGTTCCTCGCCGCGCACGTTGAGATATGTGTCCTGCTGCCCGGCAAAAGACGCGTCGGGCAAATCCTCAGCCGTCGCGGACGAGCGAACGGCGACTTCGAGGTTGCGGTTGTTTGTTCTTTCTCCGAGCCGTCGATAGCCGTCGATGACGGCCTCGCGCACTTTTTCAGGGAGCGGAGTGTTAAGGACTGCCGTGCGCGCCTTATGACCAATCGATTTGAGCGCATGGTTGTCGTTCGAGTCGAGATTTTTGAGAAGCTCTTGCAGACGCATTCTGAGTCCGTCAGTTTCGAGCAAGAGACGATAGGCCTCGCTTGTCGTCGAGAAGCCATCGACGGCGCGTACGCCCTTCGGGACAAGCTCGCGGAAAAGCTCGCCCAGTGAAGCGCATTTGCCACCGACTAAAGACACGTCTCCGGCCCCGACTTCGTTTAAGTCGAGCACGAGTTTCGCTGCTCTGTTTTTCATGATTGGCCTCTGAGGAAGAAAATCGATTATGAACGCCGACAGTTTATGCGAAGTCTGTGAGCGAGGGAAGAGGTAATGCACAGGCCGTGCGTGGAACTTTGCTTCAAGAGTGCGCAGATACAGAGGACACAGATACGACGCAGAGAATTTGAAATCTCAATTCTGAAATCTCAATTCTGAAATTCTCTGTGTCTCTGTGTCCTCTCTGTTAAAGACTAACGTCCGCAGCTTGTCGCTTATCAAAGCGAGCGTTCCAGGCTAAGAGTACGGACGGCTGTTTCAAGCTGCGATTGTAAGCTTTGCCGTTCGGCGAGCGCCGCCTGTTTGTCGCGCGTGAGCAGTTCGATGCGCGTCTCCTGTTGGTCGGCTTTGGCGACATAGCGTGCGATAAGCTGGCGCGCCTCAGCCGTCTTGTTGAGCGCTTCGATGTTTTCGCGCAGACGCTTCTGATCCGCACCAATTTCGGCGACCTCCTTCTCAATAGCTGCGAGCCTTGCGTCAACGGCGGCGACGCGCGCGCGCAGGTCGATGATGTTTTGCAGAGCCGCGCGGGTCTGATCGTCGAGAAAGTTGCGCCTGACGAAAAGACGCAACTGGTCGGACGAGATGTTTGTCAGCGCGTAAGTCTCAAAAGCGTCGTCACGCTCGACGACCTTGAGCCTCTCGGTTGCCTTCGGCGCGAGCTTGACGCGGAAACGATAGAAGCTCGCGCTCTTGCCTTCGGGCTTCGGCGTTTCTTTCTCGTCGAGAGCTTTGCTGTAGTCAACTGGATGCTCGACGACTACCGTCCGCTCGCGCTCGGTCTGATTTGTGAGCGTGTAGATCTTCTTCGAGCGTCGATAAAAGCTGGCGTAGAGTGTGCCGTTGAGTATCCGAACAAAATGAACCGGCGTATCCTCGCTTTCGGCACGTGCAGTGACTAATGTGCCGAGGTCGAGCGCAAACGAGACAAGCCTTTGCTCGCCGGGCTTGAGGCGCTCGAGCAGAGCTTCGCCCGCGTAAGCGTTGCCGTCGATGACCGTCAGCGCGCCGTCTTCAAGCGTGAGCGTCGAGGTGTTTTTGAGAAGCATGCCGCTCATTGGGCGCGAGGCGTGAGTCTGCTCGTTGAAGATCGAGAGACGCTCGCCATCCATACGCGTCTGAAGAATCGGAATCAGCGCTGAGCGGTCGCGCCTGACCGTGACCGGCTGTGCAATCTGATACTCGAAGAGGTCGCCAATCTCACCACCCTCAGCCGCCGCCTCGACGCCGGATCGCCCGCCGGTGATGACCGCGCTTAACGAAGGACGTTGGATGCCGCCGCCATTGTTCTCCGCACCACTCAGAACGAAATTGTTTACGCTGTTCGACCTCAAGCCATCTTGCATTGAAGGCGCGGCTGTGACTGTTACCGTCTCTGAAACACTGCCGACTTGAAGATAGACGTTCATGTTGTAAGGGCGCACACCATTAACGGCCACGTCTGAGACGACGTATTTGCTAAAGCCGCTTGCCTCGACGCTCACCGTGTAATTGCCCGGCGGCAATGTGCTCGTTTTGAATAACCCTTCGTCGTTGGTCGAGTATTCATATTCTTGTCCGTTGGCGTTGTTTGTTACCGTTACGTCCGCACCGGAGACAATGGCCCCTGCCGGGTCGCGCACAACGCCTGTGATCAAGCCTGCTACTCCGCTCATTTCGCCTGTCTCAGCGCCGTGAATCTGCGGTGAAAGCTTGAGGTCGGACGGGATGGGCACAACGGGGCGATAACGATAGAAGGGTTTCTGAATCGGCTGGATAAAAGAGATGGGCGTGCCCGAAATGAGCGAGAGCTGCACGCCCTCCCAATCCTCGTCGCTGACATTATCGACAATCGCCCAACCTTGAAAGAACGGCTTGCCTGCTTCGTCCAGCACAACACGATAGGTCGTCTTCCAAATCGGTGCGGCCACCGTGTAGCTGACGAGCATCTCGCGCGCTGATGCTCCGTCGGATGTGACCGTAATCGTCTTTGCGTCGCGCCGCCGCGCGCTGGCAGATGCTTGCGCAAACTCTGTCACATCGCGCCGTGAGCCTTCGTCGAGCAGCTTGACGGCGCGTACCTCGTCGAGCCGAAAACTCATCAGCTCGCCGCCATCGGCTGTGATGACAAGCGCGTGAGTTGTAACGGCGGGCTTATCCGGCAAAGCTTGGGTGTGACGCTCCTCGACGGTCAGAATCGAACCGAAAAAAGTGCCGCGCCCCGTCGACACAGAGACGCGTGCGCCCTGAAGCTGCGTCAGCACGGTTGCAAGTCCGCCCGCGCCCGCCGTCGATGAGCTGATGGAGAAAGGAATGTCGGCCATGCGCACAGAGGGAGGGGCAGAAGAGTTGTAACTGACCGCGCCGATGCGTCCTTCGCCGAGATCAAGCACGACCATTGATTTCAACACATCGTCCACCTGCGATTGTTTGAAAGAAAGATTAACTTCTGCGCGCCCGTTTATTGCGCCACGCCGTTCGATATAAGCAACGCCGTTGCTATAGAGAATGACGCGACGAATTGGCAACGTCTGACCCGTGCGCTGCTCGGTTGAGTTGAGAGTTTTGTTTACGTGGGTGATGGCCGCACGCGGACGACGCGAATCGCGTGCGACCTGTGCCCGTGCGTTCAAAGACACGACGAGCAGGATGGCGAGAAGAGAACTGACCTTCATCTTTGGGCCTCCGAAAAGTGTATGGTTGTGGGTGTTTGCCTGCACGGGAAGACAGAGATGTCCTCTGAAGCCGAGTCGTAAAGCTTCGGCTCAGACTTGAGAAGTCCGCACGTTGGATTGTCCGTTTAGTTGATGCGCGGATAGAGGCGCAGCGTTGACTGGGGCGGGGAGGAAAAACAAAAAACGGGACGCTGAGGGGGAGACCATTTGTCTCGAACCCCCTCAGCGTCCCGATGCGCGCGGGCTATCAGTGAAGATTTGCGCGGCTTAGAAGATCAACTTGATCTGGTAGCGAATGACGCGCCCTCCGCCGTCCGAGAGCCTCGTGTTGGCTTTCAGATAGACGTCCGAGGCCGAGCCTGTCGTGTTAGTCCCGATGAAGTTGTTTCCATTCGGGTTGCCGTTCGGCGAGAACGGGCTGACGCTCCCCTGTCCGAAGTTCGGATGGTTGAAGACGTTAAAGAATTCTGTACGGAATTCGATAGACGTGCCTTCGCTGACGCGCGTCCGTTTTGTCAGCGTCATGTCCCAGAGGTTCGTGCCGGGCGTACGCTCGGAGTTGCGCGGAGCAGACCCTACGCGCGGGACGCTGCCCGGCAGCCCTGCGACGTAGGTTGGGTTGGCGATGTAATAGGCGGTCGTCGGATCAATCGCTACGTTGCCCGCGTCCGGGTTGACGTAGCCGGTGATGAAGCCCTGCGCGTTGACGACCGGAACGGCGCGTGTGCCGCGTATGCCCGCCGGGTTGATGTTGGGGCGGTCGATTCCGCCTCCGCCGATGCCGTCGGCATCCACGCCGTTTGAGACCGTAAAGGGCACGCCCGACTCGAAGATCGTTACGCCCGAAACCTGCCATCCGCCGAGCACGCGCCCAAGCGGGCCGCGCTGGTCGCGGAAGAAGGGCAGCTCATAGACGTAGGTGAACGAGCTGCGATGCGTCCGGTCGAAGAATGAGACGGCGCGGTCGGCCCGGTCACCGCCGAAGATCGCGGGTATCTGCGGCAACGACGAGTTGGAGATGCCGTTTGCGGTCGCGGCGAACACCTCGTCCATGTTGCTGATAAGCTTTGAGAAGGTGTACGACCCGGTCAGCGAGATGCTGTTGGCAAAGCGACGGCGAACCTCGATTTGACCGGCGTGGTAGATCGAGTTGCCGCCGTTGGTGCGGATGGTGCGTGCGCCCTGAAGGTTATCGAGGCGATTCGAGAAGGTAGTGCCCTTGTAGGCGGCTGGCGTGACACGAAGCTCGGGCCGGACTAGAGGGTTGCGGTCTTCGTTGATGTAAAGCTTGCGTCCGCCCGTGCCGACGTATGCGACATCAACGACGAACTTGTAGGGCAGCTCGCGCTGGATGCCGGTTGACCAACGCACATAGTAAGGGTTGACGAGGTTTGGGTCGATGAGCGTCTGGTCGGCAAAGGGCGTAAGCACGCCCGTGTTCGGGATCAGAGTGAGAAAGTTCCGCGTCCCGCGCGGATTGGCCGCGTTGACCGCCG
>CBDUCU010000106.1:0-9843 GCA_965365725.1 uncultured bacterium
GTTTGAAAAGACTGCTCGGCAAGCCGCAGCGACTCAAGCGTGAGCGCGCCCGTGCGCGCGGCGGCGAAGAGTCGTTGGCCTTCCAATAGTTTTGCGTAAGCCTGTGCGCGACGCTCGCGCGTGGTCGCGCCGTCAGAGTTTGTGCCGTTCGTGCCTTGAGTCGTCGGTTGTTGCGCGGTGGAGTTTTGTCGCGTCCTTGCTAAAGATTGCGCGGAGACTTGTGACGAAGTTAAGACAACCAGTAATGCGAAGGTCAGCATGCGCGCTGAAAGCTTCAAAGTCGTGTATGAAAAGTATGGCCGCACGCTCTAGTTCCCCTCCGCTTCTGAGGCATCGCCTAAATCGCCTGTCTGCGCCATCTGTGCGACGCGTCTCCAGGCCGCTCGTCGCGGAAAAGCATAGATGAGCACGGCGAACGCGATAAGCCCGATCCAGACCATCATCGGCGGGCTGACAAAATCTTTATAAATAAGCGTGGGCTAATCCAGCGAGCGCGATTAGCGCTGCGATAACGGCGACGATAATAGTCGTGTGTTGAAGCGTGGCGAGCAGGCCCGATGCGCCTCGGAGCGAGGCGACGGCTTGCAGACGAGGGGCGGCAAAACGCGCGCGGCGCAGTGCAATAGCGCCGAGACCGAGAAGGACAATTCCTATTCTGAGCGGCACGTCCATCACCGGGCCGATGCTTCCCAGCCCTTCGAGGATATCGGTGAATGAAAGCGCGATGAGCGCGGCGGTCAGCGCAAAGACCGCGTAAATCGCCATAGTAGCCGTGCGATGTCTTCGCATCAGCTCGTCGTCGAAACTTTCAACCGTCCGGCTCACGCAGTTTTCCTCATTGGTTTTGAAATGGGGGTTTGTGGTCGTCAAACTTTAGCGGGAGGCGTTGATATTAGCACTCGTCTTGCTCGCCCGGCAAAAGAATCATGTTTGATGGTGAATGAACGAAGAACACATCGTTCACAACGGAAGGCGTGTTTTGAGATGAAAAAGGGCGAACGATTTGCAACTGTCAAGTCGTTCGCCCTTAATGATGTAAAACCAACCGGAAAGACTACGGCTTAATATCAACCGAAGGTGTTGCGGATTGCGCCTTCGGTTGTGTGGTTTGCGGTGCTGCGTTCTGATTGCCCGGCGTTTGACGGTTTGACGGCGGCGGAGGGATGGGACGCGCAGGCTCCGTGCGTCTGATGGGAGCGGTCGGCGTTGTCGCAGGCAGTTGGCCGCCGTTCTTGATGACTTCGGCAATCAGGTCGTCGGCCTTGCTGCCGCCGATAAGTATGCCGCGCTTGTCGATGGTCTTGGGCGTGCTGCCCATCAGCTGCATCTTGATGTCGCCCAAAAAGCCCGGCCCTTTGGGTTCTTCCCGTGTCAGCGCGCGCGGGTCGGGTTCGGGCGCAGGCACGCCGATAGCCGCAAGCTGCTCTTTGGCCTTCTCGATATACTCGCTGTTTGGATGGTTGCGCACAAGCTGTTGAAGATACTTCGCGGCCTCGTCAGGCTCCTCTTCATCGAGATACGTGCGCGCCAGACGCGAGAGTATCTTCGCCATCCTTGAATAGTTCGGCCACTTCTCGACAATCTCGCGGTAGCGCGACTGCGCGCCCTTTGGATTAGGCGATACGCCGCGCAGATAACGCTCGAAGTAGTGGTCGCCGACGAGCATATTGTGTTCGGCCAGAACCTCCTGCACTTCGATCAAACGCCTTTCAGCATCGGGGCGCAGAGACGTGCTTGGAAATTGTTGGAGCAGAACTTTGATGCGCTGCTCGGCCTTTCGCGCGGTGGTTACATCGCGGTCGGGAAGCCCCATGCGGCGCATCTCGACCTCAGCGATCTTGAGCATCACGTCGTCTGCAAGCGGGTCTGTCGGGAAAAATGTGAGCCAGTCCTGATAGGCTTGCGACGCTTGGATAAGCGCGCTCGTCGTGCCTTCGAGATAGAAGGTGTCGGCGATGGCAAGCTTTGAAAGCGTCAGATAGGGCGAGTCCGGATACGTCGAGATGATAACGCTATAGAGAGCGCGCGCGGTCTCGTAATTGTCTTTGCGCGCCTGAACGGTCGCCTCTTCAAAAAGGACTCGGTCGCGGCCCGGCGCAACCGTGCCAATCAGCTCCGAGTATTTATCCTTGTCGCCGCCGCCAAAGGGAAAAATCTTACTAAAGAAACCGCCGCCCTTTTTCTTCTTTGTGTTCTTGGATTGAGACGACGCGCTTGTCGTCGCGGCTTGACGCTCGCCAATGGTCGCACGCAGCCCTGCCTGCACGCGCGTGTCAAGATCGGCAATTGCCGCTTCCAGCTTATCGACTTCGGTTGCGTCGTAACGCTCGGCGCGCTCCTGCTTGCCGCGAATGTCCAACACTTCGCCGAGAAGCGATCCGACCTCTTTCTCAAGTCCGCTCAGACGCGAGCGAGCATCCGCCGCATCGCTCTTTTTGTCGTCGCCTTTGGCGTTGAGTCCGGCGATTGCGCTGTTGAGCGTGCGCCGCGTCTGTTCGAGCTTCGAGCGCATCACCTCGATGCGCTGAGCCGCCGTCAGACCGCTCTGCGCGCCGCCCCCGCTCTGTCCAAAAGCCGCAGGCACAGCCGCGCCAGCCAATGCCGCACACAAAACCAGCAGCACGAGTTTACGTATTCGCATCAGTAAAACCTCCAAAAAGAGACTATCAACGATGACGGCGGAACGCTCAACTGGAAAGCAGAATTTCCGCGCTCAGCGTTCATACTTTATCGTTTCATTCATGCCATCTGCACCGAAGCCGAGAGAAGTTCGCGGACGGCGCGTTCAGGATCGTTTTGGCCGAAGACGGCGGTGCCGGCGACCATGATTTCTGCACCTGCGGCGGCCACCTCGGCGATGTTTTCGAGATCGATGCCGCCGTCGATTTGGATGCGCGTCTGAAGACCGCGCTCGTTGATCATGCGTCGCAGCCGACGCACCTTTTCAATTGCAGTCGGGATAAACGCCTGGCCGCCGAAGCCGGGATTGACCGACATGACGAGCACATAATCGGCAAAGCCAAGCGCCTCTTCAAGCGACGAAAGCGAGGTCGCCGGATTGACGACGATTCCCGCCTTCGCTCCTTTGCGACGTATTGCTGCAAGCGTGCGATGGATATGCGGGTCTGTCTCGATATGAACCGAGACCCATGCCGCGCCGGCTTCGACAAACTGCTCTGCGTAACGCCCGGGCTCGGAGATCATTAGATGCGCGTCGAGCGGCAGACGGGTTGCGCGCGCAAGTGAACGCACGACTGGAAGGCCGATGGTGATGTTGGGGACGAAATGGCCGTCCATTACATCAACATGAATGACCGTCGCGCCGCCTCGTTCCACAGCAGCGATCTCTGCGCCGAGCCGCGCAAAATCTGCCGAGAGAATCGAGGGCGCAATCTCAACCATCCGTTTTTCCTCCGCCGCCACTATTTAAGGATTTCTGATGCGCGCCGAACGCTTTTGCGTTGGATTAGATGACAACTTTACTGATTCGGCCTGCGATTGGCGTTGCGCGTCGTGTTCGCGTTTCGATTATTCGCATTCCGATTGTTTGCATTGCGGTTGCGATTGTCGTTTGAATTACCGTTGCGCCCGGCGTTTGCGTTAAGTGTTCGATTAGCCGCGGCATTGCCGTTCTGCGAGTTGGCGTTTGCCTTGTTCTGATTGTTCGTGTTCGGGTTGACGTTGCCGTTTGTATTACGGTTTGAGGGCGCGCGCCGTCGCTCGCGGTTCTGGTTCGTGTTTGAAGAGTCGCCCGCGCTCGGCTTCTTCTCCTCTTCCTTCTCGACGATCTCGTCCGAGGTCGGCGATTCGCCCTCTTTCGCCGCGCGGCTGATGATGACCGCGACCGTCTGACCCTGTTTGACGATTGCGCCGCCGCGTGGAAATTGGTCGAGGATCATGCCCGGCTCGACACCCGACTTAAATCTTTTAGCACGCTCGCGGATGCTCAAACCCGCCGTCTCAAGCGAGGTTTTCCCATCGCCAAACGCCTTGTTCGTCACATCGGGCACTTCAACGTTGGGGCTACGCAGCGAGCGATAAACCGTACCGGCAAGCCCGAGCGCGAAGGCGCACAGGATGAGGCCGAGAATGCCGATTTTTCCAATTGCCGCGAGAATATATCGCAAAACAAGAAACGAAAGTTGTCGGGGTTTCCTTATTGACGTGCCGCCACGTGCGCGGTTCAAGCGGCGAAGTCTAACACCCGCCCGTTGCAGGCTGCAAGCAACCCGAAGCCACAAAACATATTCAACTTCGACACTCAAAAGCCGCGACAAAAAAGCCGTCCGCGCCGTCGCGCTGCGGCCAGATGCGCGCTGCACCGGTCTCAACCAGCATGGCAGCCGGCGCAGGTTTCGCCTCGATTTGTTTGAAATCAGCGCTGTTTTCAAGGAATGCCGCCGCGACCCGCTCGTTCTCTTCCGGCTCGACTGAACAGGTTGAATAAACCAAACGACCACCCTCGCGCACGACGCGCGCAGCATTACGCAAGATTCGCAACTGTCGCGCTGCTAAATCCTCTATGTCGGTTGGACGAATGCGCCAACGGATTTCCGGGTTATGTCTGAGCGTGCCCGTGCCCGTACAAGGCGCGTCAACAAGCACGCGGTCGAAACTTTTTTCCGCAAAAGGAAGTGAGACTTCGGCATCGAGCACGACTGTTTCGATACAGCGAACGCCCTGTCGCACGGCGAGTTCACCGACCACCCGCAGGCGATGCGCATGAATGTCGCAGGCAACAATCTGCGCTTCATCACGCGCAAGCATTGCGACATGTATGGTCTTGCTGCCCGGCGCGGCGCACACGTCCAGCACTCGCTCGCCCGCTCGTGCGCCGAGCACGTGTGCGACAAGCTGCGATGATTCATCCTGCATATAGATCGAGCCTTCTGCGGCGAGCCTTCGCACGATTGACATCGACTCGTTTGCGCCTTCGAGCCGCCATCCATCCGGCGCAATCCTTGATTGCAATACATTCAAACCGGCTTCGCGCAATTCGTTGATGAGAGCTTCGCAATTTGTGCGCAGAGAGTTGACGCGAAAAGAGATGGGCGCGGGTTGATTGTTCGCGCGCGCAAACCTCTCGGCCCATTCTTCGCCAAACGCACGCGCCCAACGCGCGACGAGCCACGACGGGTGCGAGGTCTCAATCGAGATTCTTTCGATTGAACCGTTTGCTTGTGCAGATGGATTGTATTCCGGTTCGCGCGTCGCTCGGCGGAGTACGGCGTTGATAAAAGATGCGGCTGATCGCAAACGCGCCTCGTGCGCGAGATTGACCGATTCATTGACGGCTGCGCGCGCAGGTACACGCGTCAGAAAACGCAGTTGATAAAGACCGAGCCGCAACGCGCGTCGTACGGGCGCATCAAGCTCTTCCGTGCTGCGGCCCGCATAGTGTTCCAACGCTTTGTCGAGCCAAAACTGCCAGCGCAGAACGCCAAGCACAAGCTCGTAACAGAGGCCGCGATCCTGAGAGCCGAGCGAATCGGCAACGTCGGCCAGAAGCGGCGCGGCGAAAGCTCCGTCATCCTCGACGCGGCGCAAAATTTCAAACGCCGCGCGACGCGCCGGAGAGACTGCGCGCACAGCACCCGACTTTTGCGAAACATGCTTCTTTGTTTGCCCGCGCAATCATTACTCCAATGCTTTCAACCAGAGGCGGACAATCACCTGCCCCCAAACGCTTTTGTGCAATTGTAAAAATTGCTCTCAATCACACGAACCCCAAACTTTCGTTCTCAGATTTATCCCAAACGACTGCCGGCGATAATATGCGCGCCGTTGATAAAATCGCGCGCCGCCATGCGCCGTTTGCCTTCCGGCTGAAGCTCGACAAGACGCAACAAAGTCGCCTCTCCACAGCCGACAATAAACTCGTCGCCCTTTGCTGCAACCACCTCGCCCGCAGCATGAGTGCTTGGCGCTTTTGTCTCTACGACCTCAGCGCGCCAGACAACAAGACGCTTGCCTTCAAAAAAAGTGTAGGCGTTCGGCCAGGGTTGAAAGCCGCGCACGCATCGCTCGATATTCAGCGATGCGGCAGACCAATCTATCAATCCATCTTCGCGCCGCAGGATGGGGGCCAATGTCGCCTGCGCGCCGTCCTGCGGCTGTGGGTTGATCTCATCAATGCGCGCGAGCGTCTCGCTTAAAAGCTCCGCGCCCAAAACGGCGAGCCTCGTCAAAAGCTCCGGTGCGGTTTCGTCATCATTTATTGGAGTGCTTTTTTGCAGAAGGATTGGGCCTGTGTCCAATCCCTCATCCATCTGCATCGTCGTCACGCCCGTCTCCTGTTCGCCGCGCACGACGGCCCAATTGACGGGGGCTGCGCCGCGATACTTTGGCAGAAGCGAGAAGTGGACGTTGACGCAGCCATGCAGAGGCGCATTGAGATACGCATGCGGGAGTATCCGCCCGTAGGCAACGACGATACCGGCATCAGCTTGTTTGTGAGAGAAGCATTCGAAGGCCGCGTCGGTTCTTATCTTCTCGGGCTGATGGACTGTGAGTCCGCGCTCAAGCGCAAACTCTTTGACGGGCGAGACATGGATTTTATTGCCGCGACCGGCGGGACGGTCGGGCTGCGTCCAGACGGAGAGGATTTCGTGCCCATCGTCCAAACATCTTCTGAGCGTCGGAACAGCCGTTTCAGGCGTGCCCATAAAGATCAAACGCATGGCTTTCGGTCAGCGACGTGTGTTGCGTTTTGCGGCGTGGCTTTTAGTACGCGCACCTGTAATTGGAGACTTCGTAAACGGTGTTCCAACGCCCTTGCTTGCGTTGATAAAGACGATAGTGCTGCCCCTCAAAGCTGCTCGCGGTGGCGAGGATTTCGCCCACCCCGTCGCCGTCAAGGTCTGCATAATCGACAAGTATCTCGGCGAGAAAACCGGCGCTGCCAATCTCGTCGATCACTGTTGGGTCAGGTAAATCCTTTGCAGCAACCCTCTCATATTTTGAGATGGCAGTCTTGAATGAATCTCCCTGCGGCTCTGCGATAAGAAAGAGAAGATGACGCGCGGCCTTGCCTTGCTTGGCGCGAAAGCTGCCGATCAATTCCGAGCGTCCGTCGTTGTCGATGTCTGTTGCTGTTAGATTTATTGATTCAATCGTCTTGAGCGCAACGGCGGGGACGCGTTTTTGTCGCATTACATCTTCAGCAAGTTTCAAAGCAGCAGCGCGCTCAACTTCGGTGGGCGCGCGTCGCGTCGATTTGCCCGTGCCGATTGATTCCGAATCCGTTGCGAGCGCGAGCACGACGCGCCCGACCTTCACTGTCGATTGCATCTCCACGTCCGCGCCGGAGCGAAAACATTCGTCCGCAACATGCGAGCGCTTGACGACAAGAGCGCCCGCATCGCCGCCGCCTGAAACGACTCGATATTTACGCCCTTCGCGGTAGTATTCGTCTGCGAACTTCTTCAATTCTTCATCACCGGCTTCAGTTCCTTCCGGCGCAACAAACTTCCCTCCTCTGACGGTCAAAACGGGGTCAATCGTCACGCCCATCTCGCCCGCAACGGCAAAGACCAGCGCATCCTTTTTGCCAGCCACTTGCGCGCTTACGTTGAAGCTATCTGCAACGTGGATGAATAAGAGAGCAAGTGCAATCAAGAACAAAGAGACTAAAGTTTTCGACTTCTCTTTCCTCATAGTTTTTAGCAACCACTCAACTGTTGGAACGTGAGCATCTTTCTCTGACCGTTGAGAGGTGCAGGTGCACCTCTCAACGGAAATTCTCTTATCCAGACTAAATGTTTTTTACGCTTCCAGCTCAGACGGCTGTGCGTTTCTCTTTCGGACTCTCGCCGGGCCGAAGTTTCCGCGAAACGACTTTGGCTTGCAGAAAGAGCGCGAGATAGTCGCGCCCGCCCGCCTTCGAGTCCGTGCCCGACATATTGAAGCCTCCGAAAGGATGCACGCCGACGAGCGCGCCCGTGCATTTGCGGTTGAGATAGAGATTGCCGACATGGAACTGGCGCCGCGCGCGTTCGAGTTTCTCCTCGTCGTTTGTATAAACCGCGCCCGTCAGACCGTATTCGGTGTCGTTGGCAATCTTTAGCGCGTCGTCAAAATCCTTCGCACGGATACAAGCGAGAACGGGGCCGAAGATTTCCTCCTGCTCAATCGTATCTCCCGCTTTTACGTCGGCGATGACGGTCGGCTCGATAAAGAATCCCTGCTCGCCGTCTGAGCCGCCGCCCGCAAGCACGCGCCCGCCTTCGGTCTTGCCCTTCTCGATATACTCGTTGATGGTCTTAAAGGCCTTCTGGTTGATGACGGCGCTCAGATTTGTCGGTTGCTCGGAAGGGTCGCCGAGCTTCAGCTTTTCCGTGCGCTCGACGATCTTACCGAGCACCGTTTCATAAACATCCGTGTGGATGATTGCGCGCGAACAGGCCGAACATTTCTGCCCCTGAAAGCCAAAAGCAGACTGGACGACTCCGGTCGCTGCTTCGTCTAAATCAGTATCGCTGTCAACGATGATCGCGTCTTTTCCGCCCATCTCCGCCACCACGCGCTTGATCCAGATTTGACCTTCGTTGACTTTGGCCGCGCGCTCGTTGATGCGCAGGCCAATCTCTTTCGAGCCTGTAAAGGCGATGTAGCGCGTCTTTGGATGATCGACGATTGTATCGCCGACCTCAGCGCCCGAGCCTGTCAAAAAGTTGACCACGCCGGGCGGCATTCCGGCCTCTTCAAGCAGCTCGAAGAATTTGTAGGCGATGGTCGGAGCGTCCGATGAAGGTTTAAGGACGACGGTGTTGCCCGTCACGACCGAAGCGACGGTCATGCCCGCCATAATCGCAAGCGGGAAGTTCCAGGGCGGGATAACTACGCCAACGCCGAGCGGCAGATATTCGAGTTGGTTGTCTTCGCCCGCAATCTTAACGAGCGGTTGAGGGCCGGCGTAACGAAGCATCTCGCGCGCATAGAAATCGCAGAAGTCGATTGCTTCAGCCGTGTCGCCGTCGGCTTCGGCCCAGGTCTTCGCCACTTCATGAACCATCCAGGCAGAGTAGTAATGACGACGCTCGCGCAAAAGATTTGCGACGCGAAACAGAAGCGCGGCGCGCTCTTCGGCGGGCGTGCGACTCCATGAATGAAAAGTTTCATTGGCGCGCTCGACGGCAAGCCTTGCTAATTCTTCGGTCGCCTTCTGAAAACGTCCGACGGTTTCGGTCTTGCGCGCCGGATTTGTGCTTTCAAAGGTTCGGCCCGTCATCACGCGCTCGCCGCCGATAACAAGCGGATAATCGCGCCCAAGCTCTGCGCGGACGCGGTTCAAAGCCTCGCGCATCGCCTGCGCGTTCTCCTCGATGGAAAAATCCGTCATCGCTTCATTGCGGAATTCGTCCGTCATAATCTGCTCCTTGATGAGTTATTAAATGATGGTCGTCATGCTATCACAAAAGCAAAAGCGCGGTCGCGTCCGGGCGTGGACGACAACCGCGCTTTTCGTATTAACGTAAGGGAAGAAATTAACCACCGCAGACACAGTTTCTGAAATTAACTGTGTCTGCGGTGGTCTTTGTGGTTAACCTAAATTTAGACCCACTTGCCCGCCTTTGAGAGCTTTTTGATCTTGCGTTTGACCAGCTCGCGTTTGAGCGTCGTCGTGCGGTCGATAAAGACGATGCCGTCGCAATGATCCGTCTCGTGCAGCATGCAGCGCGCTTCCAGCTCAAGCCCATCGTATTCAAACTCTTCGCCGTTTACGTCCTGCGCGCGGAGGACGGCGCGAAAGTCTCTCTTGACGGCGAAGTAGATGCCGGGAAACGATAGACATCCTTCGTCGCCGACCTGTTCGCCCTCGACGCGGAGCACCTCCGGGTTGAT
>CBDUCU010000107.1:0-9824 GCA_965365725.1 uncultured bacterium
CCCGTTGTTCGTTATCAGTTGTTAAGAGAAGACCTGCAACCAGTAACGAACAACGATTATGCTTTAAGCAGTTGCGGCTTCTGTCTGCTGACTTTGCGCGCGCGTCTGCTGGCGGATCAACTGGCGCACGGTATCGGTCGGCTGCGCACCGCGCTCAAGCCAGTACTTGACGCGCTCCATGTCGAGACGAACCTCGGCGGGCTGACGCGTCGGATCATAAAAGCCGACGTTTTCGATATACGCACCGTCACGCTTTGACAGCTTCTCCTTGACGATTACGCGATACGACGGAGCCTTTTTTGCCCCCATCCTCATCAATCTAATTGCTAACATTCAACCTCCAAAAGCAATTAGCTATTAGCGATTAGCTTTTCGTCTTACTGAAAGCTAACCGCTAATTGCTAATTGCTCATTTGCGTTTCTTGTGTCTCGGTTTCTTTCTAAGTTTTTTGCGTCCGCCGGGCGCTGCGGGAAGCGCGGGCAGTTCGCCGCCGCCACCGCCGTCGCCCATCCCAGCTCCCAACATGCCGGTCATGTCGGGCATGCCCATCATCTGCGAGGCGCGTCGCATCATTCGATTCTTGATGCCTCCGCCCCCTCCGCCGCCGAACATCCCGGCGCCGGAGAACTGCTGCATCATCTTGCGCATCTCGACGTACTGTTTGATGAGCTGATTGACCTCTGCGACGGTCGTCCCTGATCCCATCGCAATGCGACGACGACGACCTGCGTTGAGTATTTTGTGATCGCCTCGTTCCTCGCGCGTCATCGAATCGATGATCGCCTCGGTGCGCTTGAGCTCCTGCTCCATCTTTTCCGATTGCTCTTCGGTCAGGTCGGGCATCCCGATGCCGCCCAAGAGTTGATCGGGCAGCAATTTCATAATCTTTGAGAACGACCCGAGCCGTTTGACCTGACGGAGCTGATTGCGAAAGTCTTCGAGCGAGAACTGATTCTTCTGAAGCTTTTCAAGCTGCGCCTGTGCCTCCGTTTGATCGACCTTTGACTGCACTTCTTCGATCAGAGAGAGCACATCGCCCATGCCGAGAATGCGCTGCGCGATTCTTTCCGGGTAGAACGGCTCAAGCGCGTCGTATTTTTCGCCGACACCGACAAATTTAACGGGCTGGCCCGTCACCTGCTTGATCGAGAGCGCCGCACCGCCGCGCGCATCGCCGTCCATCTTCGTCAGCACCACGCCCGTGATCCCGACTCTTCGATGAAACTCTTCGCCCGAACGCACAGCGTCCTGGCCGGTCATCGCATCGGCGACAAAAAGAATCTCGACAGGCTTTGTCTCGCCCTTGATCTGGACGAGTTCTTCCATCAGCTCTTCGTCGATGTGGAGGCGGCCCGCCGTGTCGATGAGAAGCGTGTCGTAGCCGACAGTTTGCGCATGCCTGTAAGCCTCGCGTGCAAGCTCAACCGGGTCGTTCGATTCGGGCTTTTCAAAGATCGATTGGCCTGTGGCTTTGGCGATGACCTTCAACTGCTCGCGTGCAGCCGGACGATTTACGTCGGTCGAGACGAGAAGCGGTTTGCGCTCCTGATTCTTCGCCAGCCACATCGCAATCTTGCCGGTCGAAGTGGTCTTACCCGACCCTTGCAAGCCGACGATCATGACGACGTTTGGAATCGTCTTTGTAAAAACGAGCCGCGAGCTTGTGCCGCCGAGCAGAGAGACCAACTCGTCATAGACGATCTTGACGACCTGCTCCGAGGGCTTTAACTCTTGCCAGACCTGTTGCCCTTCGGCCTTCTCCTTCACCGACGCGATAAAATCTTTGGCGACCTTGTAATTTACGTCGGCCTCAAGCAGCGCCATGCGAATCTCGCGCAAGGCCGCGTCCACATGCTCGGGTGTCAGCACACCCTCGCCGCGCAGGTTCTTTAAAGCACGTTTCAGCTTGTCGGATAAAGACTCGAACATACAGACACACCCCGCCCTGTTAGCGGAAAACGAAGATGATAGCGGCGACGGTAAATGCTGTCAAGCAAAGGGGTAAGGCGCGCGTCAAATCAGCTTCATTTCAGCCGGAATATGCTCGTCTTTCGCGCGTGCGCGTGAGAAAACAGGCCAGACGACCGAAGAGAAAGATTCCGAGACCATCGCACAAAAGATCAATCAGATCGAAGCTTCTGTAGCGTAGAAACAGTTGCGAAAATTCTTCGGCAGCAACAACGACAAAGACGATCAGGCTTCCGGTGAGTACACGCACGCGGCCTAACTCCGTGCTTCGACCCGAGAGGCACAAATTTACGAGCAGCGAGAGCAGACCCATTAAAAGGAAATGGCTCGCCTTATCGCCGAAGGGGAGCGCCCTGACGGCCGCAAACGGGCGCGGGCGCGCGCCGCTATTGGCGACGGCCACCACGCCGACAAGGAAGACTGTGTAAAAGGCCAGAGCTATTTTGATCTTCATTCCACGAGCGATCCGCAATTGCTTATCTTCGTTAGTAGATGCATTAAGCTTCAAGCCGCGAAACTCTTTATCGCGTCTCGTCTTCAACTCAACATCGATTGTCAGGACTTTGGCGCGAGAGACTTAGCCCTCTCGACCATTCTGACAAACTCGATACGATAGCCCTGAAGATCAGCGCCGACGGACGAACGCGCAAGTTGCAGAACTGAATCAAAGTTGGCATCGCCTTTGTATTTCGAGTCGCGCAAGAGCATTCCGAAGGCCGCGACCGACGAGGCGAATTTGAAATTCTCTGAAGCGTTTGAGAGCGCCCCATTCGTATCCACCACGCCCACGCTCAAAAGCCTGCTCTCTTCGCCGTCCGGTTCCTTGTAACGCAGCTTGACCGTCATCATCTCGTCGATTTTCATGCCAGAGGCTTCGGCGGGGTTCTGATACTTCAGCTTGTCCACGTCCGCATCGGGCACTTTCTGCCCGGCGGGCACAATCTCGTAAAGAGCGGTGACGGTGTGGCCCGCGCCGATCTCACCGGCATCTTTCGTATCGTCGTTAAAATCCTGATCACGCAGCAGGCGATTCTCGTAACCGATGAGCCGATAGCCTGCGACCTGCGCCGGATTAAACTCGACTTGAATCTTTACGTCCTTGGCAATGGTATAGAGCGTGCCGCCGAGTTCCGCTCCCAGGACTTTGCGCGCCTCAGCCGGCGTGTCGATATAGGCGTAGTTGCCGTTGCCCTTGTCGGCAAGCTTCTCCATCGTCGAATCCTTCAGATTGCCCATGCCGTAGCCGAGCACAGAGAGAAAGACGCCGCCCTGCCGCTTCTCTTCGATAAGCGTGACGAGATCGCTTTCGCTAGTTACGCCGACATTAAAGTCGCCGTCCGAGGCGAGGATGACGCGATTCGAGCCGTTCTGGATAAAGTTTTCCTGCGCGACTCGATAGGCAAGCTGAATGCCTTCGCCGCCGTTGGTCGAGCCGCCCGCTTCGAGACGGTCGAGCGCAGCCATAATCTCTTGTTTGCGGTCGCCCGGTGTCGAAGCCAGCGCCAACCCACTTGCGCCCGCATAGACGACGATAGCGACGCGGTCACGCGCCGAAAGCTGCTCGGTGAGCATTCGCAGAGATGATTTGACGAGCGGCAGTTTGTTTGCCGCCTGCATCGAGCCTGACACGTCGATGAGAAAGACCAGATTGGCGGGCGGCATCTGCTCGGTTGCAATGCGCTTACCCTGCAAGCCGATCTGAACGAGACGATGTTTTGTGTTCCAGGGGCAATCAGCCGTCTCCACATTAACCGAGAAGGGCGCACTGCCTGTGGGTTGCGGATAGTCGTAATTGAAATAGTTGATTAACTCTTCGATGCGGACGGCATCCTTTGGCGGCAATTGCCCTTCGCCGATAAAGCGGCGCGTATTGCTGTAAGAGGCCGTGTCAACATCGATTGAGAAGGTCGAGAGCGGCGCACGCGCGACCTGGTGAAAAGGGTTCTCATCGAGTTGGCTGTACGACTCTGTATTTTCAATCAACTGTTCCTGTTCGGTTGCCGCCTGTGGAGAAATTCCTGCTACCGAAGTGTTGGACACGCGCTGCTGCTGCCCGTCCGTTTTGGAGTGATCACTCTGTTGGGTACTGCAGGATGAAACAAAGGTGATGGCAATAAGCAAATGAATGAGCAAAAGAGTTCTGATGCGTGCTGACTTGCTTGAACCGGCCCTTCGATTAACCATCGGAAGAGAGATCGAGCATGAGCCTTTCATCTTCAAACCTCCATTGTTTATTTGAGCGCGCGATTGGTTAGACCGCCAGTCTCATCGGCGACCCTACGTGCGCGCTTATCTCAAATGCCTTGACACTTGTATGAATGCCCGTCGCCGAAAAACTTGCATAGAGGGGTCTTCAACGGCGGCCCTTCGCCGCTTCCTGCACGACGACCGGCGCAGCCGTCGGAATGTTTGTGTCCATTCCGTCTTCCGCGACGCGCGTCGCCTCTTTTGACACCGCAGAAACGATGACGCGAGCATAGTATCCACCACGCGGCGCATTCGGCTCTGTGCACCATGAGCAGGCGGACGAGGCGTTGATGTTTGCGCGCATGCCGCCCGCAAAAGGCTCTTTGATTTCGACCGTCTCTGTAGCCCAGACCTTGCCCGCCGCTTCGGTCGAGAAGAAATAGGTTCGCACCCAGAGTTTTTCAGGAGCGGGGCGTGAAGGGTTGCGCTCGATGGCAAGCGTCGCGTGTGTTTGGCGCGCGGCAAAGTCGAGTACGACCATCTGCGGCTTGAAAGAGATCTGCGACGGGTCGGAAGCATGAGGCGTGCTAGCAGGCGGCGCAGGGGCTTCCGTTGGTGCAACAGGCGGAGGCGGCGCAGGGGGCGTGGGCGTTGAATAGTATTTTGTCAGCGCGATGGCCGCGCCGAGCGCGACGATAAAGGCAAGGATACCGGCCAACATTTTGGAGAAGTTCAACTCTAAAGTTCCTTTCAGCAGCAACGTTTATTAACAAACACTTAAACGCGCGCATCGCATACTGTGTTCCGCGCGCCGCGCAATCCGCTTTCAAACTTTGATGTTTGAACGACTCAAACATTAATTGTCTTGCGCCGCGACTTTCTCTGACGACAAATGATTCAAAGCCAGAGCAAGTCCCATGATGATGTAGAAGACCATCACGACCTCTGAATCACCGAGGTTGTAGTGAACCAGACCGCTCGTAAAAAAACCTGCGAGTCCGCCGAGCGCGCCAAGCGCAAGACCGCGCTCGATCCATTTGAGAGAATCCTCGCGGCGCGCAAGTCGCCAAAGCATTCGCGCGTAAATTGCGAGCAGCGCAAGCCACATAAGAAGCGCCGGCACGCCGCGCTCAAACGCAATCTGCAAAGGGGTTGAGTGAAGATGTCCCCAGGGGATGCGTCCCCCTTCAAACATGCCCCACTCGCGCCAGTGCCTTTTGATCGTATCCATGCCAACGCCAACCGCCAGATGACGCGGGCTTTCTATCAAGAGATTGAACCCGTCGCGCCAGGTCTTGATACGCCATGCGGTCGAGTCGTCTTTTTTATCGAGAAAGCCGACCTGTCGCTTCTGTTGAAGAACAAACAGAGAGACGAGCACAAGCAGAAGCGTAACGGCTGCCGTGACAACGAGCGCGCGACGGCTCGCACCCGTCAAGACGATTGCAAACGCAGACACCATCAGCCCGAGCCAGGAAGCGCGCGTCACCGTCAACACAAGTGCGCCCAGAAAGGCGACCAATGCGAGCATTAGCAGCGCGCCCTTTGTGCTCCCCTTGTGCCGCAAAGCGATGAGCATTCCCAGAGCGAGCGAAGCGATAAGCTGGAGGACTTCGGCGTAGGTCGTGTAATGACCGTAGAAACCGCGCGCGCGATCTGTACGCCCACGCGACCAGTTTGTTACGCCGAGCCGTCCGGCAGCCGTCTCGCCCGCCAGAAGATTTGCGCGCGGCACACGATAGAAGATCAGAATCTCTGTCCGGACTCCGCCCAGGCAAGCCGTTGTTTCATCCCATCTACATGCGACAGTTCCGTCGGGCCAAAGCGTCGCACCGCTTCCCGGCGCACGCGCGACGCGAACTCCGGCCTCGATCTCATCAAAGTTTTTAGCTGGCGCTCCGTCAACGCTCAAGACAACGTCGCCCACTTTCAAACCCGCCGCCGTCAAAGGACTTTCGCTGCTCACGCCGTCAACGCGCACACCGCGCCCGATTGCAAACGAACCGAATGTGTAGATCGTATTGATCAAACACGAAGCAACGAGCGTCACGACGAGCGCACGCAACATGCGCTGCGTGCGGACGTTTTCGGCAACGACATAGACGATTGTAAAGAGGCTCGCGGCGCGAAGCTTTCCGATAGAGACTTCCGGGTCGTAAGAAAAGAGCGACGAGATAAAAGTAATGATGAAGAAACCAAGCAGAAGATAATCGACGGGCGTGCGATAAAACTTAAGACGCGGTTTTAGCGCGAGCCGCACAACCCACAAGAGCATCGCCAGAAGCCACGCTCCCTGCGTTCCCGCAATCGTGTGCGGAGCACACAGCGCAAGCAACAGGAGCGTCGCCGCGATAGCGCGATCAGTCCATTGCGCGAGTGATATGCGCTGAGCAGCGTGCGCTGAGTTGATTGTCTGTCGCCCGTTGTCTGTGGTCGGTTGTTCTCGCATGGTCGGCTTTGCAGCAAACGATTAAACAACGGACTGCCGACAACGGACAAATGACAAATCAGTAAGCGTCGTCGCCGCGCAGGACGACGGGCAGAGTTTTGAGAAGGATGCGGAGGTCTAAAAGGAGCGACCAGTTTTCGATGTAGAAGAGATCAAGACGAACCATCTCGTCGAAAGTCAGACGGTTGCGACCCGACACCTGCCAGAGTCCGGTCAAGCCGGGCTTCATGTCGAGCCGTTTGCGATGCCAGTGTGCGTAGGCTTCGACTTCGTAGGGAATGGGCGGGCGCGGGCCGACGATGCTCATATCGCCGCGCAGGACGTTTAAGAGCTGCGGCATCTCGTCGAGACTCAAACGACGAAGGACGCGCCCCACACGCGTCACGCGCGGGTCGGCGTGGAGCTTATAGACGGGCCGTTTTGTGTCGCCGAGATTTGTGTCGGGCTGCCCCTGGATGAGACGGCGCTGGTATTCGCGGTGCTCGCGGTCGTCTGCGTCCGTCCGCATCGTACGAAACTTGAGAAAGAGAAAGACGCGCCCGTCCATCCCGACACGCTCTTGGCGGTAGAGCACGGGGCCGCGCGAATCAAGTCTGATGAGGAGCGCGATGACAAGCCAGAAGGGGGAAAGTACGAGAAGGGAGAGCGAGGCAAGCACTACGTCGAATGCGCGTTTGACGACGCGCGCCGCGCCTGAGAGCGGCTCGCGGAAAAGCGTGATGACGGGGAGCGCGCCGATCTGGTCGATCTCCGTCTTGCGCGGCAGGCAGTTGAAGAGGCTCGGCGCGATGCGAAACTCAACGCCGCGTCTTCGGCCCACGCGCATCATCACATCGAAGAGCTGCTCGCCCGGCAAGCTCGGATCGGTGATGAGGACTTCGTTCGCCCCGGTCTCGCGTATCAGCTCGTGCAAGCTCTCGAACGAGCCGACCACTGGCACGCCCTCGAAATCTTTTGCGCCGGTTGCGACGGGCGGCCCAACATCCACCACGCCGATTACTTTGTAGCCAAGCTCTCGACGCTCGCGCATCTCTCGAATGCAAAGCGCGGCCTCATGCCCGCGTCCGACGACAAGCGTCGGGATTAAATTCACGCCGCCCCTGCGAATTGCGCTCTGCGCGCCGCGCGCGAAAAGCCGCAGCGCGCCGTAGAGCGCAAGCGCGAGAGCGAAATCAAGCACAAACACTCCGCGCGAATAAGAGAACGCGCGAAACTCCGTGCCGCCTCGATACAGAAAAGCTGCGGCAACGATGACAAGCGACGAAACAGCAACTGCCTTAAAGACGCGCACCATCTCATCGACGTAAGAGAACTCGCCGCGCAGACGGTAAAGATCATAATAAGCGTTTGCTGCAAGTCGTGCGGAAACGATAAATCCGAGCAGCGCGCCGTAGGGCTCAAACTCGGGCGACCATGCAAAACCGCGACTGAAGCTAAAGCCGTTCAAAACTGAGCCGCCCTCGCGGAAAAGATAGGACGTGATAAAGCAGGCGGCGGCGGCGAGAGCGTCCACACAAACGAGCGCGACCTTAACCGCAGGCATCACCCAACGCGGCGCGCGCGCCTGTGCGCGGACGGCGCGGGCGCGCTCCGCATCCGTGTGCCCTGCATGGATGCTCAATCTACTTTTCACAGAGATGCTCTAACACAGCTTCGGCAAAGAATATCATAAGCGCTTCTCGCTCAAGCGCCGTCAAGTATCAACCCGGCCACCTCGTCGCGGACGGTTGCGGCGCGGCGCGGCTGTAGTTCGCCCTTTTTTCTTACAGGCAAATTTCGTAAATCCTCGCGCGTAACAATCCGCATCAAACGCCCTTCGTGCACAAGCCGCTCGTCGATTGCCGCCCAGCGTCCCGCATAGATGGTCGCCGCAGGCACGCCCAACGCAGCCGCCTCGCGGTTCATCGTTCCTCCGGCGCTGACAACCAAATCAGCCGCAGCAATCAGATTAGCGCCGTCCAGAGCTTTCGACGGCCAGACGATGTTGGCAGATTTGAAGCGCAACTCGTAAGTTTCGCGCTGCGTCGTGCTTCGTGCAAGCATCAACACTTTCGCGCCATCGCACGCCGACAACTTCTCAATAAGCTCGTCAAACAGCTCGTTCTCAAACCGGTGATAAAGCGCATCGCGCGCGGGTGGACGAACGACGACAAGCACGTCCTTTTCATCAACGCCGAGTGCGCGCAGCGTCTCGCGGAAACGCACGTCAGGCGCAAAGTCCGAAAGATAAACGTCCTCTTTCGTCCCCGCGTAACGTCTCACCTTACGCTCGTTAGCGCCAAATTTTTTGAGCGCACTTTCGGGAAATGCAGAGGGGACGATGACGCGCGAGGCGAGCCGGAAAGCGAGATGATTCGCAGGCTGATGCTCGTAGTCCATCAACGTCACCGAGCGCACGCCAATCAGACGCGCCGCGACAATCTGCGAATAAGAATTATGACTGACGGCCAGATCAACCTTGCGCCCGCGCGCCCAGCGCGCCAATGCACGCGCACGCCCTAAAAGATTCCCCGCCTTTCCCGACAACGCGCGCCCGCCATGTCCGCCCACAACCGAAGGCTCAAGCCCCGCATAAAGCGCAAGCTCAACCGTCTGCGCAAAATCTCTCGCCGACACCTCTACTCTGTGTCCGCGCCTCCTAAATTCGTCAATCAGCGCGCGAAAAAAAGGCACGTGCGGCGAGTTTGCCAGATCAACCCAAATAAGCATCTGTGCCTTGGGATGTGAGCAGTTAAGAGCAGAATAAACTTTACTGCTCATCGATTACTTCTAAAAGTCTCGCCAGCCCATACACCATCCATGCCTGCGACCAGCGCATGTAGGGCGTGTGGACGGTATAGAAGCGACGCTTTTGATAGTGAAAATATCCACGCTCGTTGAAGAGATTTTCGATTGTCCAGCGTGCAACTTTGGTTGCCAGTTCGAGTGCGCTCGCATCGTCGTCATAAAGCTCTGCGAGTGCGACAAGCGCCGCGCCCGCAGAGTGTGCATCGGCTGGATATGCGGCGCGATGGTAGTATTTCGGCCAACCGTCCGCAAGAAAGAACTCTTTGCGCCAGAAGCGCAGACCGCGTGCGATTGATTCGGCAATTTCGGTATCGCTGTTATTGCTGTATGCGCCATTGATGCGTGCAAGCGATGTGAGGATAAAGGCGGTGTGGAAATTGTCGGCCCAGGATTGATAACCGGCATCCCCGTAAGCCCAGGAACCATCGGCGC